>CAYTJW010000203.1:0-8007 GCA_964438135.1 uncultured Thermoanaerobaculia bacterium | reverse complement strand
GCCACCAGCGCGGCCGGCACCGCCGGCGCGACCTCCCCGAGCGGCGCGCACTCGCACCGCACCACGGCCTGCAGCACCCGCATCGGCGTGGCGCCCTCGAACGCTCGCCGCCCCGACAGGGCCTCGTACATCACGGCGCCGCACGAGAACAGGTCCGACGACGGGCCGACCTTCTGCCCCAGCGCCTGCTCGGGCGCCATGTAGGGGCACGAGCCGAGGACCATGCCCGGCGTGGTGAGCGTCTCCTCCTGCGGCCTGCCGTCCTGGTGCGCCAGCCGCGCCAGGCCGAAGTCGAGGACGCTGACGAAGTCGCTGCCGCCGACCATGATGTTGGACGGCTTGAGGTCGCGGTGGATCACCCCGGCGTCGTGCGCGGTCGCCAGGGCATTCGCCACCTGGGCGAAGATCCGCACCACCCGTGCCGGCTCGAGCGGACCCTGCTCGATGAGGCGGTCGAGCGACACCCCGCCGATCAGGGCCATGACCAGGAACGGCAGCTCCTCGCCCGTGCCCGGGTCGGCGGAGCCGACGTCGTAGATCGTGACGACGTTGGGGTGCTGGAGTCGCCCCATCGCCCGCGCCTCGCGCTCGAAGCGCCGCTGGGCGGACGGGTCCGAGACCAGCAGCGCGGGCAGCACCTTGATCGCCACGTCGCGTTCCAGCCGTTCGTCCCGCGCCACCCACACCGTTCCCATGCCGCCGCGGGCGATCTGCTCCCGCAGCCGGTAACGGCCAACCAGCATGCCCGGCTCGAGCTCGGTCACCATGGCGCCATTCTACCCGGGTCGGCGCCGGTCCGCTCGACTCGCCGGCCCGCCGCCGCTCACCCGCCGGGCGGCGCGGTCTCGCCCGGCTGGAACAGCCACGCCTCGAACCCCACCCTGACCCCCTCCGGCTCGTGACAGCGGCGGCACCGCGCCTCGTACACCCCGGCAGCCCCCACCACCACCTGCTCGGCCGCCGCCACCAGGCGCTGGGTGTAGGCCGCCGGGGCGCCGCAGCGGGCGCAGATGGCGGCGATCTTCTGCACCTGCTCGGCGATCGCCAGGAGCTCGGGCATGGGCCCGAAGGGGACCCCGCGGAAGTCCATGTCGAGGCCCGCCACCACGACCCGCTTGCCGAGGTCGGCGAGGCGGCTGCATACGCGCGGCAGGGCCTGGTCGAAGAACTGGGCCTCGTCGATCCCCACCACCTCGGTGCGCGGGTCGAGGCGCTCCAGGACGACCTCGGCGCGGTCGACCAGCTGCGACGGGATCCGCCACTGCGAGTGGGACACCACCTCGGTCTCCGAGTAGCGGGTGTCGACGGCGGGCTTGAACACCTGGAGGCGGAGCCGGGCGATGGCCGCCCGCCGCAACCGGCGGATCAGCTCCTCCGACTTGCCCGAGAACATCGGTCCCGCGATCACCTCGATCCAGCCCGACCCGGGGCGCAGGGTGTGCATCGGCTCCTCCCCCGCGTAGCGTAGCGGGATCGCCCCGGCCGGTCGAGGGGGGGCCGGCACCGCCCCAACGGCGTGCTACACTCCTGCTGGCGATCGTGGTGGCAGTGCCAGCTCGGGGAGGGACCCCGGAAAGGCCAGGGCGGACCGATGTGGAAGTCGAGCCTCGTCGTTCTCCTCCTCGCACCCGTGGCGGTTCTCGCCCAGGAGCCGTCGCTCGAGCTGACGCCGACGGTCGGCTACCACTGGGGCGGCAGCATCCGGGTGGAGGACCGCGCCTTCACCTTCACCGGCACCGACGTCGAGCTGGGCGACTCCGGCAGCTTCTCTCTCACCCTCGGCATACCGGTCGCGCGGCGGGCTCGCCTCGAGCTCGTCGCCACCCGCCAGGACACCGCCCTCGAGGAGCAGGCCGGCGTTTTCGGCGAGGTCCCCGGCTGGGTCCTGCCGGTCGGCGACGCGTCGGCGCTCGACGTCGACCTCTCCACCCTGCAGGTCGGCGGCTCGTGGCAGCTCGGCGAGCGCCCCGACGGCTGGTTCCTGGCCGCCGCGGCCGGCCTCACCCACGTCGACTTCGCCCTCGCCCTGGAGGACGACACCCGCCTGTCCGTCAGCGTCGGCGGCGGCTACACGATGGGGCTGTCGCGACGCCTCGCGCTCCGCTACGCGGCGCGGCTGTTGTGGGTCGACACCGACGAGGGCACGGCGCGGACGTTCCCCTTCGAGCACCCGGACTGCGGCGCCAGCTGTGCCTACGTGTTCCACTACCAGGACGACATCTTCCAGACCCAGCTCCAGCTCGGGCTGGTGATCCGGCTGTGACGCCGCGCCGCCCCCTGCCGGTCGGGCCGCCGGGGCCCTGATGGAGATCGTCGAGACCCGCGAGGGGTCGATCCTGATCCTGGAGCCGGTCGGCCCGCTCGACCGCAAGACCTCGGTCGAGCTGCAGCAGCGGGTCGGCGAGCTCATCGACGCGGGCAGCCGCCTGCTCGTCGTCGACCTGTCCCGCACCGACAGCATCGCCGGCGCCGGCATCCGCGTCCTGCTCATGCTGAGCCGCAAGCTGGAGAGCATGGACGGCCGCCTGGTGCTGTGCGCGGCGAGCCCCGAGCTGCGCCGTTCCTTCGACGTGGCCGGCATCGGCCGCATGCTGGCCGCGGCCGGGACGCGGGCGGAGGCGATCCGCAACCTGTCCGGCGACCAGGCCGTCGCCCGGGTGTCGGAGCTCGCGCTGGACCTCCTGGCCAGGTCCGACGAGCTCGAGGACCTCTGACGGGCGGCGTCCGACGGCCCGCTCCCCCCGCCTGCCCGTTCGAGGGATCGGCGCCCCGTTCACCGCCAGCGGAAGACCGTCTTGACCAGGCCGAACTGGACCTCGTCGCCATCCACGCACTCGACCTCGTTGCCCTTGTCCACCCGCCTGCGGTTGACGAAGGTACCGTTGGTGGTGCCGATCTCCTCGACGACGAAGAACCGGCCGCCGCGGGCGACGATCCGGGCGTGACGGCGGCTGATCGAGCGGTCGGTGTCGACCGGCTTGAGGTCGACGTCGGGGTGAACGCCGGTGGCGGCGTCGTGGCGGCCGACGAAGGTGTCCCCCTCGGCCGCGACCGGGAACTCGGCACCGGTGGCGACGTGGACCAGACGCGGCACCGGTCGCGCGGACCCGCTCGCCCCGGGGCGGGTCGCCGGGGCCGGCGGCTCGCCCTCCGGCAGCGGGTCCACGTCGAGGTGCTTGGGGTCGGCCGCGCGCAGCCGGCGCGACAGCTTGCGCAGCATGCGCACCGGGATCTCCGGGTTGTGGCGGACCATCTGGTCGAAGGTGGAGCGGTCGATGCGCAGCAGCACGCAGTCGGTCACGGCCCGCGCCGAGGCCGACCGCGGCAGGTCGTCGAGCAGCGACATCTCGCCGAAGAAGTCGCCCTCGTCCAGGACGGCCACGCGGTGGTCCGCGCCGTGCGCCTGCCTGAGGATCTCGACCTGGCCCTCGCGGATGATGAACATCTCGGTCCCGGGCTCGCCCTCGCGAAAGACGCTCGCCCCGGCCGTGAACTGGACGAAGAGGTCCGGCGCGTTCATCGCCCCCCCTCGAAGCGGCGAACAGCCGGCCCGCGCCACCCCTGCGCGCCCGGGCCGTCGCTGCTCCTGTACCCCGGCGAGGCTACCCGAGGGAACGGGAGCGGTCAATCCGCCGTTGTGCGCTACGATGGTACCGATCGCCATGGGCGCTCACCGAACCCCGGGTGTGTCTTGCAGCGGTGACGGCGAGAGCCAGCCGCTGGCAGGGCGCGAGCGGCACCTGTCCGAGGCCGCCCTGCGCGTCGACCGGCTGGCGGTGGCGCAGTGGGGCGCCCACCGGGCCGTGTCCATCGTCGGCCGCCACCCGCTGCTGCTCGAGGCGCTGGCCAAGGCCGAGAAGATCGCCGCGTTCGGCGAGCCGGTCCTCGTCACCGGCGAGTCCGGCAGTGGCAAGGAGTCGCTGGCCGAGGCCATCTACCTGCTCGGACCTCGCCGCGGCAAGCCGTTCGTCGCCGTCAACTGCCCGCAGTTCCAGGAGGGCAACCTCACCGTCAGCGAGCTCTTCGGCCACCGTCGGGGGAGCTTCACCGGCGCGGTGGCCGACCGCCGAGGCTGCTTCGAGGTCGCCGACGGCGGCGTGATCTTCCTCGACGAGATCGGCGACCTGCCCATGGGCGCCCAGGTCATGCTGCTGCGGGCCCTCGCCACGGGCGAGTTCCAGCCGCTCGGCGACACCCGCACCCGCCGGGTCAACGTGCGGGTGGTGGCGGCCTCCAACCGACCCCTCGCCAGGCTCGGCGTGGGCGACCAGTTCCGCCACGACCTGTTCTTCCGCCTGCGCTACTTCCACATCGCCGTGCCGCCGCTGCGCGAGCGCGGCGACGACTGGCAGCTCCTGCTCGAGTACTTCCTGGCCAGGCTCTGCGCCCGGCACGGGGTGGTCAAGAGCTTCTCGCCCAGCGCCCTCTCCATCCTCTCGACCTACGACTGGCCGGGCAACGTGCGCGAGCTGGAGAGCGTGGTCACCATGGGGTACGCGCTGTGCGACCGCAACCTGATCGAGCCGAACGACTTCGTGACCCTGTTCGAGGAGCGGCAGGCGCCGGCCGGCGAGGTCGAGGAGGACCTCTACCGGCAGGTGGTGGTGAGCGGCGCCGACTTCTGGCGGACCGTCCACCACCGCTTCCTCGAACGCGACCTCAACCGCGCCCAGGTGCGGGCCTTCGTGCGCCGCGCCCTGATCGCGGCCGGTGGCAGCTACCGGCGGCTGGTCGAGCACCTCGGCCTGCCGGCGGCGGACTACCAGCGGCTGATGGACTTCCTGCGCCACCACCGGCTCAAGCCATGAGAGGGCGAGGGCCGGCCGCCGGCGACGGTGGCGAGGGAGGAGCCTGACGAAGGAGGGACCATGGTCGAGCTCGCGCCCCCTGCCACCCCCGGAGGGGTGACCAGCCTCACCGGCCTGCTCAAGCTGCGCGCCCTGCGGGAGGGCGGGCGTCGGGTCTTCGTCGCCCTCGCCGACGGCGAGCGGGAGGAGGCCAGCCTCACCCACGACCAGCTCCACCGCGCCGCCCGCACGGTCGGCGCCCACCTGGCCGCGGCCGGGGCGACCGGCGAGCGGGTCCTGCTCGTCTACCAGCCCGGCCTCGACTACGCCGTCGCCTTCTACGGCTGCCTGTACGCCGGCGCGGTGGCGGTACCGGTGTACCCGCCCGACCCCGCGCGCCTGGAACGCTCCCTCCTCCGCCTGCGGGCGGTCGTCGAGGACTGCCGGCCGGCCTTCGGCGTGACCACCACCCCGCTGCTGCGGATGGCCCAGTCGGTACTCGGCGACGACCCGCTCTTCCGCTCGCTCCGCTGGCTGGCGACCGACCGCCTCGACCCGGCCGTCGCCGCCGGCTGGGAGGAGCCGCCCGCGACCGCCGACAGCCTCGCCTTCATCCAGTACACCTCGGGCTCCACCGGCGCGCCCAAGGGGGTCATGGTCAGCCACGGCAACGCCCTCCACAACGCCGACATGATCGCCTTCGGCGGGGCCTACGGCCGCGACACCGTCTCGGTCCTGTGGCTGCCGACCTACCACGACCTGGGCCTGATGATGGGCATCATCCTCCCCCTCTACACGGACTTCCTCAGCGTCCTGATGTCGCCGGCCGACTTCCTGCGCCGCCCGCTCCGCTGGCTCGAGGCGATCACGCGCTACCGCGCCACCCACTGCGGCGGCCCCAACTTCGCCTACGACCTGTGCGCCCGCAAGGCGACCCCGGAGGAGGTCGAGGGGCTGGACCTGGCGAGCTGGGTCAACGCCTACAACGGCGCCGAGCCGATCGGCAAGGCGACCCTCGACCGCTTCGCCGCCCGCTTCTCGTCGTGCGGCTTCCGGCCGGAGGCCTTCTGCCCGGTCTACGGGCTCGCCGAGTGCACCGTCGCCGTGACCGGCGGCAAGACCCACGGCGGCGTCCCCGACTGCCTCGAGCTGGCCGAGCCGGCCCTCAGGGCGGGCCGGGTGAGGCCCGCCGCGCCGGGCAGCGGCACCGTCAAGCACCTCATGGCCTGCGGGCGCATCCTCCGCCACGGCTACGACGTCCGCATCGTCGACCCGGACACGGGCGCGCCGAGCGCGGACGACCGCGTCGGCGAGATCTGGGTCCGCAGCCCGAGCGTCGCCCTCGGCTACTGGGGGCGACCGGACGAGAGCGAGCAGGTGTTCCGCGCCGCCATCGCCCCGACCGGGGAGGGGCCGTTCCTGCGCACCGGCGACCTCGGCGTCGTCCGCGGCGACGACCTGTTCGTCACCGGCCGCATCAAGGACCTGGTGATCGTCCGCGGCGTCAACCACTACCCCCAGGACATCGAGGCCACCGTCCAGGCCTGCCACGCCGACCTGCGGCCGGGCTGCGGCGCCGCCTTCTCGGTCGAGACGGGCGGCGAGGAGAAGCTGGTCGTGGTGCAGGAGGTCGTGCCCGGCCGCGCGGTCGGCGCCGACTGGCGCGGGGTGGTGGGCGCCGTCCGCGCCGCCGTGCTCGAGGCGCACGACCTGCAGGCGTGGGCGGTGGTGCTGGTGGCGCCCGGGACCATCCCCAAGACGTCGAGCGGCAAGATCCAGCGCCGCGCCTGCCGCGCCAGCTTCCTCGACGGCTCGCTCGACGAGGTGGCGCGCAGCGTCCTGGCCGACTCCGAGACGCCCGCCGCGGAGGGCCTGCCCGACCGCGAGGCGCTCCTGGCCCGACCGGCGGACGAGCGCCCGGCCTTCCTGCTCGACGCCATGCGACGCCAGCTCGCCAGCCTGCTCCGCGTCGTGCCCGACGAGGTGCCGGCCGGCCAGCCGCTGGTCGAGCTGGGGGTCGACTCGCTGGCGATCATGGAGCTGCGGCACCGGGTCGCCGCCGACCTGCGGCTCGAGCTGCCGGTCGAGGTCCTCCTCGCCGGCGCCCGCCTCGAGTCCCTCGCCGACTACCTGGCCGAGCGCGCGGGCGAGCCCGCCGGCGGAGGCCTGCCGTGATCGAGGTCCGCGGCCTGCGCGCCGGCGAGGCGGCGGGTTTCGCCGCGCTCACCTTCCCGGCCTACCGGCACCTGCTCGCGGGGGAGCCGGCCCGCCAGCTGCTCGGCGAGCGGAGCGAGGTCGTGCGGCCGCTGGCGGTCGTGGCCGCAGCCGACCGCGAGCCGGTCGGGCTGGCCCTGGCGGCGGTCCCGCTCGAGCCGACCTCGGACCCCGAGCTGCTGTCGCTGTTCGTCGCCGCCCCGCACCGGCGGCAGGGCGTCGGCGACCGCCTCCTGGGCCTGGTCGAGGAGAGCCTGGCCGCCCTCGGCCACGACCGGGTGCGGGTCGTCTACACCACTGGCCGGCCCGGGGCGGAGGCGCTGGAGCGCCTCCTCGGGCGACGCGGCTGGCGGCCGCCGAGTGCCCGGATGGCGGTGGTCCGCCTCAGCTGGGACCAGCTCCGGCAGGCGCCGTGGCTCGGCCGCTACCGCGCCGTGGCGGGCTGCCAGACGCTGCCCTGGGGCGAGGTCTCGGCCGCAGCCAAGGAGGAGGCGCGCCGCCGCCACGAGGCGCAGCCGTGGATCCACCCGCTGCTGGCGTTCTGGGTTCACGAGGCGGAGGGCTTCGAGCCCGTCACGTCGCTCGGCATCTGCCACCGCGAACAGCTGGTCGGCTGGATCATCAACCACCGCCACGACCCGCTCACCCTGCGCCTGACCTGCGCCTTCATCCGCGACGACCTGGCCCGCCTCGGCCTGCTCCTGCCGGCCGCCGCCGAGTCTTTCTCCCGCATGCCGCAGGCCGGGTTCCGCCGGGCCATGTTCACCACCCCGCGCGAGCTCGGTCGCATGCTCGCCTTCGTCGACCGCTGGGTCAGGCCCTGGGCCGACTTCGTCGGCGAGACGCGCGGCTCGAGCAAGGACCTCAGGCCCGAGGTCGGCCGGTGAGCCTCGCGGCCACCGCGGCGTTGCTCCGGAGCGGGCCGTGGCCGAGCTGACGCCGCTGGCCTGGCTCGCGCCGGGCGGGGAGCCGGTCGCCACCGGCCGGCGCGACCTGGCGGCGGCGC
>CAYTJW010000202.1:0-8007 GCA_964438135.1 uncultured Thermoanaerobaculia bacterium | reverse complement strand
TCGACCCTGCGGGTCTCCTCGGGATGACAGGGGTTTTGAAACAGGCTCAGCTGATCGCCGAAAGCTGAAAGCCGGCAAGGTCCAGGTCCACGACCACGTCCACGTTCACGTTGGGCGGGGCGGAGGGGGGCCGCAGGGTGTAGACTCCCTCACCCCCTGCGCCGTACGAGCGCAGGGGCGTGAAGCGCATGTACGAGATCCAGTTTCACCCGGCGAGCGCGGACGGCAGGGTGCGCTACCTGTTCCTGTCGCGGCTCGGCTATCGCTGGCTGGTGGGCGCGGCCGTCCTCTGGGCGGTGACCGTGCTGGTCGGCCTGCTGCTGGTGCCGATCGGGCTGCAGTCGCTGCTGCTCGAGCCCGAGCTCGAGGTCGAGCGGGGGCAGCGCCGCCTGCAGCGCGACATCCTGGCGCAGCGCGAGCGCGCCCTCGACCGCCTGCTGGTCGGGCTCGGCGCGGCCAGGCTCCGGCAGCGCCAGGTCGCCCTGGTCCTGGGCGCTGGCCCCGACGGTGGCGTCCGGCGGCCCGCGGCGGCCGGGCGACCGCTCGCGGTGTCCGTGCCCGAGGCGCAGCTGGCGCTGTACCGCGGACTGCGGCTCGAGCGGGAGAGCGAGGCCCTGCTCGAGCGAACCGACCGCCTGGCGCAGCTGGCCGACGAGCAGCGCGAGCTGACGCGGCTGGTGCCCTCCGTCTGTCCCCTGCCGCCGTCCAGCTACGTCCTGACCTCGACCTTCGGCGAGCGGGTGTCCCCCTACACCGGCAGCGTCGACTTCCACGCCGGCGTCGACCTGGCGGCGCACGAAGGCACCGCGGTGGTGGCGACCGGGGCGGCCCGGGTGGTGCTCGCGGGAGCCGTGCCGGGCCGCGGCGCGCAGGGCTGGTGGCGGTACGGCACGGTGGCGGTGCTCGACCACGGCGGGCGGTTCGTCACGGTCTACGCCCACCTGGCGAGGGTCGACGTGCGTCGCGGCGCGGAGGTCCGTCGCGGCCAGCAGATCGGCACGGTCGGCTCGACCGGCTGGAGCACCTCGCCCCACCTCCACTACGAGGTGCGGGTCGCGCGCCCCGGCGCGCCCGATCCGGTGCCGGTCGACCCGCGCCTCTACATCCTCGACGGCGAGTGGCTGGAGGACGCCCCGTCCTTCCTCGAAGCCCGGGCCGAGGCCCCGCCCGGGCGCTTCGAACCGCTGCCCTTCAGGTGAGGCGCCCGGGCGACCCGGCGTCTCCCCTCTCCCGCCCGCTCCTCCTCCCGCACCACCAGCCGATGGCGCCGGCGGGTCGACCGCCCCTTGACCTCGCGCAGCCGCGGGTGGTGGTGGTACTCTTCCCGCGGCCGAGGCTGGACTGGAGGCCCGAAGATGTCCGGATCCGAGCACGCCAAGCGGACTTCCCTCTACGACGAGCACGTGGCCGCGGGCGGGCGCATGGTCGAGTTCGCCGGCTACATGCTGCCGATCCAGTACACCGGGCTCGACGCCGAGCACCGGGCGGTGCGGACCGCGGCGGGGCTGTTCGACGTGTCGCACATGGGCGAGGTCTTCGTCCGCGGCCCGCGCGCGCTCGACTTCGTGCAGCGCTTCTCCTGCAACGACCACTCCAAGATGGCCGCGGGCCGGGCGCAGTACACCGGCCTGATGTACCCGCAGGGGACCTTCGTCGACGACCTGCTGGTGCACAAGGTGGCCGACGACGAGTACCTGCTGGTGGTCAACGCCGCCAACCGGCACAAGGACGTCGACTACCTCGAGGCCCTCGCCCGCGACGCGGACGGCGTGGAGGTCGTCGACCGCTCCGACGAGTACTCGCAGCTCGCCCTGCAGGGGCCGCTGGCCGAGGAGATCCTGCGGCCGCTGACGCCCCTCGACCTGGCGGCGCTCAAGTACTACCGCTTCACCCGGGGCGAGGTCGCGGGGTGCGACGCGATCGTCGCCCGCACCGGCTACACCGGCGAGGACGGCTTCGAGCTGTACCTGGCGAACGCCGCCGGCCCGACCGTGATGCGGGCGATCGTCGCCGAGGGGCGGCCGAAGGGGCTGGTCCTGGCCGGCCTCGGCGCCCGCGACACCCTCCGCCTCGAGGCCGGGATGCCGCTCTACGGCAACGACATCGACGACACGACCACGCCGCTCGAGGCGGGCCTGGAGTGGATCGTCAAGCTGGACAAGGGCGACTTCATCGGTCGCGACGTCCTCGAGGCGCAGGCGGAGGAGGGGCTGGAGCGCAAGCTGGTCGGCTTCGAGATGGTCGACCGCGGCATCGCCCGCCACGGCTTCCCGGTCGCTCTCGGCGAGGGGCAGGAGCCGGTCGGTCGCGTCACCTCCGGCACCCTGCTGCCGTTCGTCGGGCGGGCGGCCGGCATGGCCTACGTGCCGTTCGCGGCCAGCGCCGCGGGGACCGAGCTGTGGGTCGACATCAGGGGGCGCTGGGCCCGGGCGCGGGTCGTGGCGCTGCCGTTCTACTCGCGCAAGAAGAAGTCCCCGTGATGGGGGGCGCGGGATCTCGTCGTCGGTGCCGACGCCGGCACCATTGAGATTTTGGAAGGAGGAGGCTGCAATGTCGTCGTTCCCCGAGGATCTGTACTACACCCGGAGTCACGAGTGGGTCCGTCCGAGCCCGGGCGAGGATGGCACCGTCGTGGTGGGCATCACCGACTATGCGCAGGAGCAGCTCGGGCAGGTGGTGTGGGTCGAGCTGCCCAAGATCGGCCACTCGGTCGACGCCGGCGAGGAGATCGGCTCGGTCGAGTCGACCAAGACCGTGTCCGAGATCAACTCGCCGGTGGCCGGCGAGGTGGTCGCGGTCAACGAGCAGCTGCAGGGTGAGCCCAACCTGGTCAACGAGGACCCGTACGGCGACGGGTGGCTGGTCAGGATCGCGGGCTCGGTCGACGAGGACCTCCTCGACGCTGCCGCCTACCAGAAGCACGTCCAGGAGGAGAAGGAGAGCCACTGATGCACCCGTGGATCGGGGCCGGACCGGAGGACCGGGAGCGGATCCTGTCCGAGCTCGGCCTGAAGTCGGTCGACGAGCTGTTCTCGACGCTGCCGGCCGAGGTGTGCGTCGACCGCCTGCCCATGCCCGCGAGCCGGGACGAGGAGGCGGTCGCGCTCGAGCTGGGCCGGCTGTCGGTCGCCAACCTGGCCATGACCTGCCGGCCGTGCTTCCTCGGCGCCGGCGTCTACCGGCACCTGCAGCCGGCGGTGGTCGACGGGGTGTTGCAGCGGGCGGAGTTCTTCACCTCCTACACGCCCTACCAGCCCGAGATCTCCCAGGGCACGCTGCAGGCGGTGTTCGAGTTCCAGACCCTGATCGCCGAGCTGGCCGGGCTCGAGGTGGCCAACGCCTCCCTCTACGACGGCGCCACGGCCCTGGTCGAGGCGGTGCTGTTCAGCCACCGGGTGCTGCGCGGCGCGCGCGGCACGGTGGTCCTGGCCGAGACCGTGCACCCCATGTACCGTCGGGTGCTCGCCACCTACGCCGGCCCGCTCGGCCTGGAGCTGGTGACGGTGCCGCCGTCGGCCGACGGCCGCACCGACCCCGAGCGCCTGCGCGCGGCGGCGGCGGACCGGGCCTGCTGCGTGGTCGTCCAGTCGCCCTCCTTCCTGGGGGTGGTGGAGGACCTGCCGGCGGTGGCCGCGGCCGCCCACGCGGGCGGGGCGCTGGCGGTCCAGGTGGTGGCCGAGGCGGTGTCGCTCGGCCTGCTCGCGGGTGGCGGCGGCTTCGGCTTCGACGTGGTGTGCGGCGAGGCGCAGGCGTTCGGCGTCGCCCCCGGCTTCGGCGGCCCCCACTGCGGCTTCTTCGCCTGCCGCCAGGAGACGGTGCGGCAGATGCCGGGCCGGCTCGTGGGCCTGACCGTGGACGGCGAGGGGCGGCGGGCCTTCTGCCTCACCCTGTCGACGCGCGAGCAGCACATCCGCCGCGCCAAGGCGACCTCGAACATCTGCTCCAACCAGGGCCTGATGGCGCTCGCCGCGACCGTCTGGCTGGAGGCCGTGGGCGGCTCGGGTCTGACCGCCATGGCCCGCTCCTGCCTGGCCCGGACCGAGGAGCTCAAGCGCCGCGTGGCCGCCCTCGGCGCCGGCTGGGGCCTCGCCTACCCGGCCGCCCCGACCTTCAACGAGCTGCTCGTGACCGGCCCCCTGCCGGGCGCGGAGCTGGCGCGGCAGATGGCTGCCGCCGGCGTGCTGGCGGGCGTGCCGTCGCGGCACTGGGGCGGCTCCTGGCCGGACGGGTTGCTGGTGGCGGTGACCGAGTGCAACCCGGCCACGGACCTCGACGCCTTCGTGGCGGCGGCGCGGAGGGTGTCATGAAACGGCGGGCGCTGCGCGACGAGCCGCTGGTGTTCGAGCGAAACCCGGGCCGGTGCCGGCGGCAGGGGCTCCTCCTGCCCGCCCTCGACGTGCCCGAGGTCGACCCCGCGGCGGTGGTGCCGCGCGAGCTGCTGCGGTCCGCGCCGCTCGACCTCCCCGACGTCGGCGAGCACGAGGTGGCGATGCACTTCCACCGCCTCAGCCAGCTCAACTACGCGGTCGACGAGGGCCTCTACCCGCTCGGCTCGTGCACCATGAAGTACAACCCCCGCCTCAACGAGCGGGTCGCCCGCTTGCCCGGCTTCGCGTCGATTCACCCGTTGCAGCCGGTGGAGCTGGCGCAGGGCGCCCTGCAGGTGCTGTGGGACCTGGAGCGGGCGCTGGTCGAGATCACCGGCATGGCCGGCGCGACCCTCCAGCCGGCCGCCGGCGCACACGGCGAGCTGGCCGGCATCCTCATGATCCGGAAGGCGATGGAGGCGCGCGGCGAGCACCGCGACACGGTCCTGGTGCCGGACTCGGCGCACGGCACCAACCCGGCCACGGCGTCCTTCGCCGGCTACGGCACGGTGGAGATGGCGTCGGCGCCGGACGGCAGCGTCGACCTCGCCGTCCTCGACCGGCTGATGACCGAGCGGGTGGCGGCGGTGATGCTCACCGTGCCCAACACCCTGGGCGTGTTCGAGCGCCAGATCGTCGACATCGCCGAGCTCGTCCACCGCCGCGGCGGCCTGGTCTACATGGACGGCGCCAACCTCAACGCCTTCGTCGGCCGCGCCCTGCCCGGGCGGATGGGTGCCGACGCCATGCACATCAACGTCCACAAGACCTTCTCCACGCCGCACGGCGGCGGCGGGCCGGGGGCGGGGCCGGTGGTGGTGTCGGCCGCGCTGGTGCCGCACCTGCCCGTGCCGCGGGTGGTGCGAGACGGCGACTCCTTCCGCCTAGTCGAGGAGGACGAGGCCTCGATCGGGCCGATGCGGGGCTTCTACGGCAGCTTCCTGATCCTGCTCCGCGCCCTGACCTACATCCGCAGCCTCGGCGCCGAGGGCCTGCGCGAGGTGTCCGACGTCGCCGTGCTCTACGCCAACCTGATCCGGCACCGGCTGCGGGGGGCCTACCACCTCAAGTACGACGCCCCCAGCCTGCACGAGGTCGTGCTCGACGACTCCCTCCAGGCAGCGCGCGGGGTGCACAACGTCGACATCGCCAAGCGCCTCCTCGACTACGGCTTCCACCCGCCGACCATGTCCTTCCCCCTGATCGTCCGCGGCGCGCTCATGATCGAGCCCACCGAGAGCGGGCCGCCGGAGGAGGTCGAGGCGTTCTGCGACGCGATGCTGGCCATCGCCCGCGAGGCCGAGGAGACCCCCGAGCTGGTCACCTCGGCGCCGCACGACACCCCGGTCCGCCGTGTCGACGAGGTGCGCGCGGCCCGCCAGCTCGAGGTGCGCTGGAAGCGGCCGCAGACGACCTGAGGGCCGCGAGCCCGATCTCGGGTCCCGCTCCCGCGCGAGGGGGCGGGACCCTGGTGTTCCGGGCCGGCCGCCCCGGACGCCCGCCCGTCAGACCACGTGGCGGGAGAGGTCGATGCCGAGCGGCTCCGGGTCGAGGCAGCGGACGACGCGGCGTCCCGCCTCCTCTGGCCGGGCCAGCTCGAGCAGTTGCGGCGGCACCGACCGCCCGGTCGAGTCGGCGATCAGGCGCACCGTCGGCCGGTCCACGGTGGCCGGGTCGGGGCTCGCCTCGCACACCACCGCCAGCTCGCCCGAGGACAGCAGCACCAGCGACCCGACCGGGAAGATCCCCATGCAGTTGACGAACGCCTTGACCAGGGTCGGGTCGTAGCGCTTGCCGGCCTGGGCGCGGATGGTGGCGAGGGCCTGGTCGGGCAGGAAGACCTGCTGGTAGACGCGCTTGGTGGTCATGGCGTCGAAGGCGTCGGTGATCGCGACCAGGCGGGCGTAGAGGGCGAGGCGGCGGAGGACCTTGAGCTCGGGGTAGCCGCCGCCGGCGAAAGCCCGGTGGTGCTGGAGGGCGGTGAGGATGCGCACCGTCGCGTGCGGGTCGTGGCCGAGCAGGGGCAGCAGGGTGCGGGCGCCGAACACCACGTGGTTGCCCATCAGCGCCCACTCCCGCTCGCTCAGGGGCCCGTGCTTGTCGAGCACGTCGAGCGGGATGGCGAGCTTGCCGATGTCGTGGTAGAGGGCGCACAGCCCGAGCACGGCGAGCTGCTGGCGAGACAGCCCGAGGCGCTGGCCGAAGGCTACCGACAGCACGCAGACGTTGACCATGTGGTTGAAGGTGTACTCGTTGTGGCTCTTGATCGCGGCCAGGCCGGCGAGTGAGAAGCCGTCCCCCTCCTCGAACGACAGGTCGACCAGGCGGTGGACGGCGCGCTTGGCCCGCCGCAGGTTGAGGGCCGGCTCGGCGCCGGTCATCCACTCGCGGATCAGGTCCAGGGTCTGGCGGTAGGCGCCGAGGGCACGGCCGCGGCGGGAGGCGTTGGCCTGGCCGACCACCTCCCGCACCAGGGGCAGGGCCTCGACCTCGCCGACGCCTGCCGCGTCGAGCTCCCGGTTGCAGGCGGCCACCGGGTCGTCGGCGGGGGCGGGCTTGCGGGAGAGCACCCGGATCAGGCCGGCGGTCGCCGCCGCCGAGGGCGGGGCGGTGAAGCGGAAGCCGCCGATCCGGCGGCGCTGCAGCTCGGCGGTGACCGAGGCGTAGACCGGCGCCGAGCGCAGCTCGGGCCGGATCCGCAGCCGGTTGGCCCACAGCACCGAGCCGACGCACTCCAGGTCGAGGCGCCCCTCGCGGGCGAGCACCTCCTCCACCGTCGCCCGCAGCCGCTCCTTCGGCTCGCGGAACACCTCGTTGTCGGGGTGGTGGAGCGGGGCGTTGCGGATCAGCACCGCCAGCAACCGGATCACCTCGCGGGCGCTGGCCTGCAGCTCCCGCGCCTCGGGCGAGGAGGCGAGCGGGGCGACGTCACGCGTCATCGCCGGCCCCCCTCCCCTTGAGCGCGTCCTTGCAGGCCGAGCGGACCGCCCGTTCGCCGGAGCGGGCCAGCTCCTCGAGCAGGCGGCGGGCGGCCGGGGTGTTGGCGCCGGCGAGCGCGCGGGCCATCGCCTCGACCGTCTCCCGCGCCTGCCGCGGGACGAACCACCGCGGCAGCGGCTGGCGCAGGACGCTCTCGAACCAGGGCAGGCCGCGGTCGCCGCCGAGGCGGGCGACGGCCGCGTAGAAGCGCTGCTTCTCCTCCAGCGTCAGGTCGGCGAACTCGGGCAGCAGGGTGGCCTCGGCGATGGGTTGCGCCAGCTCGCCCCGGCCGGAGCGGACCAGCGTCGCCAGGGCCAGGCGCCGCACCTCCGGGTCCGGGTCGGCGACCAGCTCCATCCACAGCGCCCCGACCGGACCGTCCTGGAACGGCCCCAGCGCCTGCACCGCCTGCCGTCGCAGCCAGCCCTCGGGCTGCGCCAGGGCGCGCCGCGCCACGGTGGCCGCCGCCTGCGGGTCGGCCTGGCGGGCGGCGTGCAGCATCTCGAGGAGCAGGGTGGCGCGGGCGCCGGCGTCCTCCGGCAGAGCGTCGAGCAGCTGCGCCACGCCCCCCGGGCTGGCGGTCAGGGTGGCGACGGTGACCACCCGCCGCAGCTCCCCCTCGCCGAGGCGGGGGATCCAGGCCGCCAGGGCGGGCACGGCG
>CAYTJW010000201.1:0-8008 GCA_964438135.1 uncultured Thermoanaerobaculia bacterium | reverse complement strand
GGGTCTTCGACCACTCCCAGCCGGCCGGCCGCGGCACCGACACCCTGCCCGCGGCCGGCGCCCTGCTGGTGCCGATCGCGGCGTCGAGCGGCGTGGCAGGGGTCCTCGCAGTGCGGTCGCCGGCACCCCTCCTGCCCGACCAGCTGCACCTGGTCGAGGCCTTCGCCAGCCAGGCGGCGGTGGCGCTCGAGCGCAGCCGCCTGGCCGCCGCGGCGCGGGAGGCCGCGGTCCAGGTCGAGGCCGAGCGCTTCCGCAGCGACCTGCTGTCGACCGTGTCGCACGACCTGCGCACGCCGCTCGCGGCCATCACCGGTGCCGCGAGCAGCCTGCTGGGCTGCGAGCTCGGGGAATCCGAGCGGCAGGAGATGGCGGGCACCGTGCTGGAGGAGAGCCGGCGGCTCGAACGCCTCCTCGCCGACATCCTCCAGGTGACCAGGCTGGAGAGCGGCGCGGTGCGGGTGGAGAAGGAGTGGCAGCCGCTCGAGGAGCCGATCGGCGCCGCGATCTCGCGGGTCGAGGAGCGGCTCGCCGGGCGCGAGGTGACGGTCGCGCTCGCCCCCGACCTGCCGCTGGTGCCGGCCGACGGCCTGCTCCTCGAGCAGGTCTTCTTCAACCTCCTCGAGAACGCCGCCAAGTACACCCCGGACGGCAGCCCGATCAGGGTCTCGGCCTGGCCCGAGCCCGGCTGGGTGGTGGTCGAGGTCTCGGACCGCGGTCCCGGCCTGCCGGCCGGCGGGGAGAGCAGGGTGTTCGACGCGTTCACTCGCCTGGTTCGGCGCGGCCCGATCGGCACGGGTCTCGGCCTGACCATCTGTCGCGGCGTCATCGCGGCCCACGGAGGCACGATCTGGGCCGAGAACCGACCCGAGGGGGGCGTGGCGTTCCGGTTCCGGCTGCCGCTCGAGGGGACGCCCCCGCAGCTGGAGGACGAGGACCGCGGAGGCGAGCCATGACGAGCACCGAGCCGCTGGTGCTGGTGGTGGACGACGAGCCGCCGATCCTGCGTTTCCTGCGCGCCGCCCTGCCCCCGCACGGCTTCCGCCTGGCCGAGGCGGGCACCGCCGCCGAGGGCCTCGAGAGGATCGTCGCCCTGCGCCCCGACGTCGTCCTGCTCGACCTCGGGCTGCCCGACCGCGACGGGCTGGACCTGCTCCGCGACCTGCGCGGCTGGTCCTCGGTGCCGGTGGTGATCCTGTCCGCGCGAGACCGCGAGCACGACAAGGTCACGGCGCTGGACGCCGGCGCCGACGACTACGTCAGCAAGCCGTTCGGAGTCGGGGAGCTGCTCGCCCGGCTGCGGGTCGCCCTGCGCCACGCCGCCATGGCCGGCGCGGACGAGCCGCCGGTGTTCGCGAGCGGCGAGCTGCGGGTCGACCTGGCGGCTCGGGTCGTGATCGTTGCCGGCCGCGAGGTCCACCTCACGCCGATCGAGTTCAAGCTCCTCGCCGAGCTCGTCCGTCACGCCGGCAAGGTCATGACCCACCGCCAGCTCCTGCGCGCGGTGTGGGGGCCGGGCTACGGCGACGAGGCCCACTACCTGCGGGTCTACATGGCCCAGCTGCGGCGCAAGGTCGAGGCCGACCCGGCCCGCCCGCGGTGGTTCCTGACCGAGCCCGGGGTCGGCTACCGCCTGCGGCCCGCCGATGAGGCGGGCGAAGACACGGGCGCGCCCGGCGCACCGTAGCGGGCGACTCAGCACAGGATCTTGACGCGTCGGCGGCGGGCCCTTGTGCCTCCCTGACGGCTCGGGGCCGATCTTCTCCCACAGCCGGGACGACCGGCCGGGAGGCGCCGTGGACTTCCTCTTCATCGCCCTCGCAGTCGGCTTCTTCGCCGCGTCGTGGTGGTTCGTCCGCGCCTGCGCCGCCCTCGAGCACGGGGAACGAGGGGAGGAGCGGTGAACGCGCTGTACGTCCTCGGCCTGGTGGTGACGGTGCTGCTGACCGCCTACCTGCTCGTGGCCCTCCTGAAACCGGAGCGGTTCCAATGACCACCAACGGACTGCTGCAGCTCGGCTTGTTCCTCGTCGTCCTGCTGGCGCTGGCCGGGCCGCTCGGCGCCTACATGGCGCGGGTCTACGAGAACCGCCCCTGCGGTCTCGACCGCCTCCTGGGTCCGGTCGAGCGACTCCTCTACCGGGCGACCGGCGTCCGCCCCGAGGAGGAGATGGACTGGAAGCTCTACGCCCGTCTCATGCTGCTCTTCAGCGTCGTGGGCTGGGTCTTCCTGTACGCCCTGCAACGCCTGCAGGGGCTGCTGCCCTGGAACCCGCAGGCTCTGGGTGCGATCACCCCGGACTCGTCGTTCAACACCGCCGTGTCGTTCGTCACCAACACCAACTGGCAGGGGTACGGCGGCGAGACGACGATGAGCTACCTGACCCAGATGGTCGGGCTCACGGTGCAGAGCTTCGTCTCGGCGGCGACGGGGATGGCGGTCCTGGTGGCGTTCATCCGCGGCCTCGAGCGCCGGAACGCGAAGACGATCGGCAACTTCTGGGTCGACCTCACCCGGTCGACCCTCTTCATCCTGCTGCCGCTGGCGCTGGTCCTGGCCCTGGTCCTGGTGTCGCAGGGGGTGGTGCAGACCTTCTCCGGGTACCGCACGCTGCCGCTCCTCGAGGCGACGGCGGACGCCGACGGCAGGCCGGTCTCGCAGCAGGTGCTGGCGCTGGGCCCGGCGGCGTCGCAGATCGCCATCAAGCAGCTGGGCACCAACGGCGGCGGCTTCTTCAACGTCAACTCCGCCCACCCGTTCGAGAACCCGACGCCACTCTCGGGCTTCCTGGAGTTGCTGTCGATCCTGCTGATCCCGGCCGCCCTGTGCTGCACCTTCGGCCGCATGGTCGGGGACACCCGCCAGGGCTGGGCGGTGCTCGCGGCGATGACCCTGACCCTGCTGCCGCTGCTGGCGCTGTGCCACGGCCAGGAGCAGGGGGGCAACCCGGCCTTCGACCGCCTCGGGGTCGACCAGCGAGCGAGCACGCTCCAGGCGGGCGGCAACATGGAGGGCAAGGAGGTGCGCTGCGGCATCGCCGGCTCTGCCCTGTGGGCGACGGCGACCACGGCAGCCTCGAACGGCTCGGTCAACTCGATGCACGACTCCTTCACGCCGCTCGGCGGCCTCGTCCCGCTGCTCCTCATGCAGCTGTCGGAGACCATCTTCGGCGGCGTCGGCTCGGGGCTGTACGGGATGCTGGTCTTCGTCCTGGTCGCGGTGTTCATCGCCGGCCTCATGGTCGGCCGCACGCCGGAGTACCTGGGCAAGAAGGTCGAGTCCTACGAGATGAAGATGGCCTCGCTGGTCATCCTCATCATGCCCTTCGTGGTGCTCATCTTCACCGCCCTCGCGGTGGTGGTGAAGCCGGGCCTGGCGACCATCCTCAACCCCGGCGCGCACGGCTTCTCCGAGGTGCTGTACGCCTTCACCTCGCAGGGCAACAACAACGGCAGCGCCTTCGCCGGCCTGGGCGCCAACACCCCCTTCTACAACACCACCGGCGGCATCGCGATGCTCTTCGCCCGCTTCTGGCTGGCCATTCCGACCCTGGCCATCGCCGGCTCCCTGGCGAGGAAGAGGCAGGTGCCGGTCGGGCCGGGCACCCTGCCGACCCACACCCCGCTGTTCGTGCTGTTCCTGATCGGCGTCGTCGTCCTGGTGGGGGCGCTGACCTTCTTCCCGGCCCTGGCGCTCGGCCCCATCGTCGAGCACCTGCAGATGACCGCGGGAGGCATGTGACCATGTCCAGGCGCCAGCGATCCCTGCTCGACCCCGAGATCGCCCGGGAGGCGATCAAGGACTCGTTCCGGAAGCTCGACCCCCGGCGGATGGTCGCGAACCCGGTGATGTTCGTCGTCTACGTCGGCAGCATCCTGACCACGGGGCTCTTCATCCAGGCCCTTGCGGGCAAGGGCGAGGCTCCTCCCGTGTTCATTCTCGCGGTGACGGTCTGGTTGTGGTTCACGGTGCTGTTCGCCAACTTCGCCGAGGCCATGGCCGAGGGCCGGGGCAAGGCGCAGGCGATGGCGCTGCGGCAGACCCGCCAGGCGACGGTGGCGAAGAGGCTCTCACAGCCCCGCCGCGACGCTGCCCGCTCCGAGGTCCCGTCGACCCAGCTCCGGCAGGGTGACGTCGTCCTGGTCGAGGCCGGCGACGTCATCCCGGGGGACGGAGAGGTCGTCGAGGGCGCCGCCTCGGTCAACGAGGCCGCGATCACCGGCGAGAGCGCGCCGGTGATCCGGGAGAGCGGCGGCGACCGCAGCTCGGTGACCGGCGGCACCCAGGTGCTGTCGGACTGGCTGGTCGTCCGCATCACCGCCAACCCGGGCGAGACCTTCCTGGACCGGATCATCTCGCTGGTCGAGGGGGCGAAGCGGCAGCGGACGCCGAACGAGATCGCGCTCTCCATCCTGCTCGCGGCGCTGACGCTGGTCTTCCTGATCGCGACGGTGACGCTCCTCCCGTTCTCGATCTACGGCGTCACCACCTCCGGCCAGGGGAGCCCGGTGACGGTCACCGTGCTGGTGGCTCTGCTCGTCTGCCTGATCCCGACCACCATCGGCGGGCTGCTGTCGGCGATCGGCATCGCCGGCATGGACCGCATGATCCAGGCCAACGTCATCGCCATGTCCGGCCGCGCGGTGGAGGCGGCCGGCGACGTCGACGTGCTGCTCCTGGACAAGACCGGCACCATCACGTTGGGCAACCGCCAGGCCACCGAGCTGCTGCCGGCCCCAGGGGTCACCGAGGCCCACCTGGCCGACGCGGCGCAGCTCGCGTCACTGGCCGACGAGACCCCCGAGGGTCGCAGCATCGTCGTGCTCGCCAAGGAGCGGTACGGCATCCGCGAGCGCGACCTCCGCTCGATGAACGCCCGTTTCGTGCGGTTCACGGCCCAGACCCGGATGAGCGGGGTGGACCTCGACGGGCGACGGCTCCGCAAAGGGGCCGCGGACGCCGTGGAGGCGTTCGTCGCCGCGCAGGGGGGCGCGTTCCCGGCCGGGGTGCGGGCCGCGGTCGAGACCGTCGCCAGGTCCGGCGGCACGCCGCTGGTGGTCGCCGACGGGGCGCGGGTGCTGGGGGTGGTCCACCTCAGGGACATCGTCAAGGGGGGCATCCGCGAGCGCTTCGCCGAGCTGCGCGGCATGGGGATCAAGACCGTGATGATCACCGGCGACAACCCGCTGACCGCGGCGGCGGTCGCCGCCGAGGCCGGCGTCGACGACTTCCTGGCCGAGGCGACGCCCGAGACCAAGCTGCGGCTGATCCGCGACTACCAGGCCGGCGGCCGGCTGGTGGCGATGACCGGCGACGGCACCAACGACGCCCCGGCGCTCGCCCAGGCCGACGTGGCGGTGGCCATGAACGCCGGCACCCAGGCGGCCAAGGAGGCGGCGAACCTGGTCGACCTCGACTCGAACCCGACCAAGCTGCTGGAGACGGTGGAGATCGGCAAGCAGATGCTGATCACGCGCGGCACTCTCACCACCTTCTCGATCGCCAACGACGTCGCCAAGTACTTCGCCATCATCCCGGCGGCCTTCGCCACCACCTACCCGGTCCTCGACCGGCTCGACCTGATGCGCCTCGCCAGCCCTTCGAGCGCGATCCTGGCAGCGGTCATCTTCAACGCCCTGATCATCGTCGCGCTCATCCCGCTCGCCCTGCGGGGGGTCACGCTGCGCCGGGCGAGCGCCTCCCGGTTGCTGCGCGACAACCTGCTCGTCTACGGCCTCGGCGGGGTGATCGCCCCGTTCGTCGGCATCAAGCTGGTCGACCTCCTCCTGAGCGCCCTGGGATTGGTGTAGCCATGAGGAACCTCGCCACCGCAGCCCTGCTGTTCCTCGCGCTGACCGCCCTCACCGGCCTCGCCTACCCCCTGGCCGTGACTGGCATCGCCCAGCTCGTCGTGCCACGCCGGGCCAACGGCAGCCTGCTCGAACGGGACGGCCGGACGGTCGGCTCCGAGCTCATCGGCCAGCCGTTCTCGGGTCCCGCCTACTTCTGGGGCCGGCCGTCCGCCACCGCGCCGCACCCCTACAACGCCGCGGCCTCGAGCGGCTCGAACCTGGGGCCGACCAACCCGGCGCTGCTCGAGCGGGTCAGGTCCGACGTCGAGCGCCTCCGCGCCGCGCACCCCGGCCAGGGCCCGGTCCCGGTCGACCTGGTCACCGCCTCGGCGAGCGGCCTCGACCCGCACATCAGCCCGGCGGCGGCCATCTACCAGGTGGAACGGGTGGCGACCGCCCGCCGGCTCGACCCCGGCCTGGTGCGCCGGTTGGTCGACGAGCACGTCGCGGGGCGCACCCTCGGCCTGCTCGGCGAGCCGCGGGTCAACCTGCTCGAGCTCAACCTGGACCTCGACCGGGTGTCGCGCGGCGACGCTTGACACGCGGCGGGAGTCCCCCGATGCTGCGCCCGGTCGGCGGACGGCGGACGGCCGCCGCGGAGGGTCCATGACGTCGGGCACGCACTACTTCTTCTGCGGCGTCGCCGGGCACGGCATGCAGGCGCTGGCGCTGTTCCTGCGCGGCAAGGGGCACGCGGTGTCCGGCTCCGACCGCAGCTTCGACCTGGGGGAGAACGGGGAGGTCGCCGCCGCGCTGCGGGCGGCCGGGGTCCGGCTGCACCCCCAGGACGGCTCGGGGGTGACGCCGGACGTCACGACCCTGGTCCTCACCCGGGTGGTGGACGCCGGCGTGCCCGACCTCGCCCGCGCGCGCTCTCTCGGCCTCGAGGTCGTCATGCGGCCGGCGCTGCTCGCCCGCGAGCTCGCCGGCGCCACCGCGGTGTGCATCGCCGGCACCTCGGGCAAGACCACCACCACCGCCCTGACCGGCTACCTGCTCGAGCGCCTGGGCGCCGACCCGACCGTGCTCTGCGGCTCGGACATGCGCAACTTCGGCAGCCACCTCAGGCTCGGTCGGCCCGACCTGGTGGTCCTCGAGACGGACGAGAGCGCCGGCGACGACGACCTCATCTCCCTCGTGCCGCCGGCCGTCGCCGTCGCCCACAACCTGTCCCTGGACCACCGCCCGGTGGCCGAGAACCTGCCCTTCTTCGAGCGCTTCGTCGAGCGCGCCAGCGTCGCCGCCGCGGTCAACGCCGACGACCCGAGCCTGGCCGACCTCGCACCGGCTGCCGGCGCCCGCAGGCTCGCCTACTCCCTCGAGCGCGCGGCGGACCTCCGCGCCCGCGACCTCGAGCTGTCCTTCGCCGGCAGCCGCTTCGTCGTCGACGACCAGACCTTCGCCCTGCCCCTCCCCGGCCGCTACAACGTCAGCAACGCGCTGGCCGCGATCGCCGTGTGCAGGGTCATGGGCCACTCCCTGGCCGCGGTCGCCGCGGCCATGCCCGGGTTCGCCGGCACCGCCCGCCGCTTCGACCTGGTCGGCGAGCGGCGGGGCGTGCTCGTGGTCGACGACTTCGCCCACAACCCGGACAAGCTGGCGGCCCTTCTCGCCCACGTCGCCCGATTCGCGGCGCGCACCGTCGCCGTCTTCCAGCCGCACGGGCTGGAGCCGACCCAGCTCATGCGGGCGGGCTACGCGCAGGCCTTCGCGACCTGCCTCCGCCCCGACGACGTCCTCGTCCTGCAGGAGATCTACCGCCTGCACACGCTGCCGCGGCAGGGCCTGTCGTCCCGCGACCTCGCCGCCGACCTCGCCGCCGCCGGCCGCCCGGCGTGGTACTGCACGGACCGGCCCCAGATCGTCGACCGCATCGCCCGCGACGCCCGGGAGGGCGACGTGATCCTGGTCCTGGGGGCCCGCGACCCGACCCTGCCGGCCTTCGCCCGGGAGATCCTCGCCGCCCTGTGAGCCGCGGCCCCCCTCAGCAGGGGCCGGACGGGTCGGCCCGCCGCAGCAGCACGACGCGCGACGCCGAGCCCGCGAGGTCCCGCTCCGCCGCCAGCCCCGGGGCCTCCACCGCCGCCCGCGCCGGGCACGCCGGGCAGGCGGTCGCCCGCTCGGTCAGCAGACCGAGGGCGAACGCCAGCGCGAGCGCT
>CAYTJW010000200.1:0-8030 GCA_964438135.1 uncultured Thermoanaerobaculia bacterium | reverse complement strand
CCCGGCCTGGCGCAGGGCCTCGAGCAGGGCGACCACGGCCGCGGCCAGGTAGGGCGAGTCCTGGGGTCGCTGCCGCAGCAGCCCGCGGGCATGCGAGATGGCCTCGCGGCTGCGGCCGAGGGCCGAGGCGAGCAGGGCGCACCTGGCCTGGAGGTCGGGCTGGTCCGGGGCGGACTGGCTCGCCGCGCCCAGCAGGCGGAGGGCGGTCTCCGGGTGGTCCTGCTCGAGGGCCCGCTCCGCCCGCCGCACCAGCTGCCCGGCGTCGGCCGGAAGCCCGCGGCGGGGGCTCACCCGCAGCAGTCGCACCGTCTCCTGGTACTGCAGGCGGTGCGGGTCGAGGCGCAGCACCTGCTGGAAGGACTCCAGCGCCAGCCGCGACCAGCCGCGACGCAGGTAGGCGACGCCGAGCTGGTAGAGGGCGTCCTCGAAGGTCGGCTGCAGCTCGACCGCCCGGCGCAGCGCGGCGATGGCTCGACCCTCGCGGCCGAGGGCGAGGTGGGCGACGCCGAGCAGGTAGCGGGCCTCGGCCACCTCCTCCCGCTCCAGGCAGGCGGAGAGCAGCGGCACGGCGGCGCGGTGGTCCTCGCGCAGCACGGCCAGGGCGCCGAGGGCGAACAGCGGCAGGAAGCTCTCGGGCGCCAGCTCGCGCGCCTGCTCGAGGTGGCCCCGGGCCGCGTCCAGGTGGCCGAGGTCGGAGGCCACCGTGCCGAGGTAGACCAGGGTCTCGAGGTGCGGCCCGCGCAGGGCCAGGACGCGCTGGAAGGCGACCTCCGCCGCGGCCAGGTCGCCGGTGGCGAAGCTGACCTCGCCGACCAGGCTCCACAGCTCGTCGTTGCGCGGCGCCAGCCGGGCCGCCTCGGCGAGCAACCGCAGCGCGGCGTCGGTGTCGGCCCCGGCCAGGGCCAGCCGCAGGGCGCGCAGGCCCCGGCGCAGCTGGCTGGTGGCCTCGCCTGAGTGGGCGGCCTGGGACAGGATCCGCCGCGAGCGCTCGTCGAAGCGCCGCTCGAGGTCGCGGCTCAGGATCTCCTGGCCGAGGTGGCGCTCCCAGCCTCCGGCGACCTCGGCGGCCGACACGATCCCCTCGGTCTGCAACACGGTGCCGAGCGCCTGCAGCCCGGCGCGGGCGACCGCCAGCTCGTGCTCGAGGGCGCCGAGCCGGCCGGCGAACGCCCCGACCACCCCGGACAGCTGCCGCAGCCCCTCCTCGACGCCCGAGATCCGCTCCAGCAGGTTCTCCTGGAGTGCCTCCTGGGCGTCGCGGCTGGCGTCGCCCGCAGGCGCCCCGGCCTCGTCCGGCGGGCCGGACAGGATCAGCAGGGCGTTGCCGCACTTCAGGCACGCCTCGCCGCTGGCGGGGTTGGGCGTGCCGCAGAGCTGGCACCGCACCGCCACCTGCCCGGTCACCGGTCGGCCCACCGTCCGTCCGGCTCAGCCGAGCACGGCGTCGAGGCGAGCAGCGATCGTCGCCCGGTCGGCCGCCTGCATGATCCGGTCGACCTCGCGCCCGCTCTTGAAGAAGATCAGCTGCGGGATGCTCTGGATGTTGTACCGCACCGCCACGTCCGGGTTGTGCTGCACGTCGACCTTGGCCACGATCGCCCGCCCGGCGTAGGCGGCGGCGATCTCCTCGACGGTCGGGCCGAGCTTGATGCAGGGCCGGCACCAGGAGGCCCAGAAGTCGACCATCACCGGCCGGTCGGCCTGCAGGACCTTGGCGTCGAAGTCCGCGTCAGTGACCGTGATCGCACCCATCGTTGTGCCTCCCCGTGACGGCGCCGGCCAGGTCAGCCGCGGCGGCGCGGCGGCAATAGTACACGAATCGCGACCGGGGATCGCGGCGGGAGCTGCCGGCGCGCCGGCCCGGGGCGGCCGGGTGAGCCGACGGCCGATCGCCGGCCGGCCCGCGCCGCTGCCGGTCAGAAGATCACGTAGCTGACGTAGAACTGCTCGGCGCTGAGCTCGCCGGCGGCGAGGGAGCGAGCCATCTCGGGAGTGATGCGGAAGGTCCCGGCCGGCTTGCCGGACATGCTGATCATCTGCAGCTCGACCGCCACCGGCGCCAGGTCGGGGTCGAGCTCGTAGATCACGGAGTAGGCCTCGCAGACCGCCTTCAGGGCCTGGAACACGGCCCGGTCGTCGTCGGTCGTGGCCTGGACGAAGTAGTACTCGGGCTGGCTGCCGACGCTGGTGCGGTAGGTGTACAGCTTGCGGTCGTCGAGGTACTGGGTGAAGGCCCGGTCGACGCGCGACTCGTGGTAGGGGCGGTCGTGCAGCTGGATCCCGGGGGTGGGCGTGGGCGTTGGTGGCGCGTTGTGGCCGAGGACCGGGCTCGAGCCGATTTCGATGGTCGCCATGCCCCCGAGGGATGGCGTCGGGGTCGGCGGCGGCAGCGGGTTCTCCAGGTTGCCCTCGTCGATGATCAGGGCGTCGCCCATGCCCAGCTTGTTGTAGCGCTCGGTCCGCACCAGGTCGATCTGGTCGAGGGGGTAGCTCGCCAGGGCCCCGGACGGCAGGACGATGAGGGCGTTCGTGCCCTCGATGCGCAACGACTCCCTGGCGCGGATGGTCTTGCCGTTCTTGAGGAAGACGACGTACCCCTTGCCACCGGCCAGGAGCAGCGGCACGAGCAGGATGACCAGCGCGATCACGGTCAGTCGGTGGCGCATGTCCTCACCTCCGTGGGGCGGACCCCCCTCAAGGATAGCGTCAGTGGAGCCGGGACGCCAGTCGGGCCCTGCGGCGCGCCCCGAGGCCGGCAGGCACGCTACCGCCGGTCGGGCGGGCGGCCCGGGCGGGGCCCGGTTGGCAGGGGCGGCGCCAGGGTCGCGCTCTGCAGCAGGCCGAGGAGCTGGCGGCGCGTGCCGGTGCCGGTCTTCCGGTAGACATGGCGGAGGTGGTCGCGCACGGTGTGGCCGGTGATGCCGAGCCGGTCGGCGATGGCGGCGGCGGTGAGACCCTCCTGGAGCAGGCGCACCACCTCCTCCTCGCGCGGGCTGAAGTCGTAGCTGGCGGCCAGCGCGCCGCGGCAGCGGTCGGGGAGGTCGGTGACGGTCTGCAGCAGGGCGAGAACCCCGGAGTCGTCGCGGTCGTTCTGAGCGCTGACCCGGAGCACCTCGCAGGCGAGCACGGTCCGGTCCGACAGGGCCAGGGTCCCCAGCCAGGGCGGGCAGGGAGGGTCCGCGACGGAGATCCGCTCCACCAGGGAGCAGAGCAGGTCGAACAGAGGCACCGCCCGCCCGCCCGGTGGCACGACCGTCAGGGCGTGCTCGGTCTGGCGGGACAGCAGGCGGTCCGCCGGGGGGTTGGCGTAGAGGATGTCGCCGGTCGAGTCGAACAGGAGGACGGCGCTGGTCGTGGAGTCCAGGGCCCCGCGGAGGAGGGCGGTCTGGCGGTGGAGGCGGAAGGCGTACAGGGTCGTCTCGAGCGCCAGGCTGGCGAGGCCGACGAGCTCCCGGCTGGCGCGTCCGGGGGCCGCCAGTCGCAGCCGGGCCCTCTCGCGGCCGGAGGTGACCAGGTCGAACTGGAGGGCGGCGTCGCCGGCGGCGCCGATGGCATAGCGGTGGACCCGGTCCGAGCCCTCCGGCCGCAGCTCGAGCTCGGCCGCCGCGGTGCCGGCCGCCGCGGCCAGGCGCTCGAGCAGGCGCCGCACCGTGGGGTCGTCAGGGGGGGGGTAGAGCGCCCGGGGCAGGACCAGCGCGTCGTCCGTCACGGCGGCGCATTGTACCAACGCCGCGAGCCAGGGGCTGCCGGGGAGACGCCGACCAGGCGGCCAGGTCCCCTGGCTCGAAGTCGTCCCGGAACAACAGCTGGCGCAGGTCGATCGCGGCCAGGCGGCCGGTTGCGCTGGCCACATACAGAACACCCTCGCTGAGCGCGAGGTGGCCGCTCAGGGCCGCGACGCCGGTCGCCTGCCGGGTCTGGAGGTCGATCGCGAGCAGCTCGTCCCCGGTGCAGGCGAGCGCGTGGGTGTCGGTGACCAGGAAGGTGCCGGTCAGGTCCCCTGCCGGCGGGCCAGAGGTCCGGGTGGCCGGGGGCCACTGCCAGAGGAGCGCGCCGTCCGCCTGGGCCCTGGCGGTCAGCGCCCCCGCGTCGAGGGCGTAGACGGTGCCCGCGGCGACACGGGCTGGCCCGAGAAAGAGCCCTGCAGCTCGTAGCTGATCGAGGACGCGACGAGGTCGAAACGGAGCAGACGGCCGCCCTGGATGACGAGGACGTCGCCCATGCCGCCGAGCACGGGTGCGAGCTCGAGCCTGGCAGTGCCCGGGAAGACGAAGCCGGGGTCGGCGACCGAGCCTGCCTCGAGGCCGGTCGCGCGGTCGGCCCGCACCAGCCCCCGCGGGGTCTCGGTTCGATAGCCGAAGACGTGCTCGCCGATCGCGGCCGGCGTCCACTCGTCGTAGCTGCCGGTCTCGAGCTCCCAGTAGCGGATGCGGTCGAACGCGTCGAAGCTGGCGATGCCACCGTGGTACCCGGCGCCGACGTAGACCCGGCCGTCGAGGACGGTCGGCGCCCAGTACTGCCTCCACTGGGAGCCGTTGTAGACCTGGAAGTCGAACGCGCCGGTGGCCGCGTCGAACACCCGCAGCAGGGCCGGTGTCGCGCCTCCGCTGGTCTGGACGTAGACGCGCCCGTGGCCCCAGGCGGGCGGGTCGACCGCCCAGACGTCGCCCAGCTCGTGCGACCACAGCACCCGGCCGTCGTCCCCGGCCAGGCAGAGCAGGTCCGGCCCCGTCTCGTTGCGCGCCGAGACGAAGACCATGCCGTCGGCCGCGGCCACGGGGTTGAGGGGCAGCCCGGGCACGACCTCGACCCGCCACTGGAAGAGGAACGTCGCCGGGTCGGTGCGCACCGCGACGTGCCCGTCGTGCGACGGGTTGCCCTGGAAGGTCGGCCAGGGCGGGTCGTGCGCGGCGGCCGGGCCGGGGCCCGCCGCCAGCAGCAGGGCGAGCGAGGCGAGACGTCCCCGCCTCACCGTCCCCCCTCGCCGGCGCCGTGCCAGCCCGCCAGGCTGCCGGCCTCGAACCCGTCCGCCAACACCCCGCACGAGCGGACGACCGCGAGGCCCGCCTCGAGGTCGGCGACCACGAGCGCGGAGCGGACGCCGACGAAGGCGTAGCCGGGACCGGACCCGGTCGCGCCCGGCCCGGCGAAGGCGACGGCGGTGGTCCAGCCGTTGGCCACGGCGCCGACCAGCTCGAGGCACTCCTGGGCCGCGGCGGCCCCGGCCGGGAGCAGGCCGACCCAGACCAGGGCCGCGAGCCAGAGCTCGGCGGCACGAGGGCACGGGCGAAGGCCCGGACTGCTCGGAGCTCTGGTCCATACCGTCGCGTTCACGGGCGCGGGCCCCCGTCGGGGAGTTCACCACTCGCTGGCCGCGGCCCCCCGGGCCCGCTTCCGCGCTACAATCCCGACCACCGGTGTCGCTCCGCACCGGGTTCGGGGAGGTGGCCATGCCGTACACGTCGTCGCGGTCCCGCTCGGTCCAGGAGTCGCCGATCCGCAAGCTGGCACCCCTCGCCCGGGCAGCCGAGAAGCGGGGTTCCCGCGTCATCTACCTCAACATCGGCCAGCCCGACCACGCGAGCCCGCAGCCGATGCTCGACGCCGTGCGCGGCTTCGACCTCGCGCGCATCGCCTACGCCCCGAGCGAGGGGCTGCCCGAGGCGCGCGCGGCGTGGAGCGAGTTTTTCCGGACCTGGGACATCGACTTCGCGCCCGAGGACATCCTCGTCACCAACGGCGGCAGCGAGGCCATCACCTTCGCCCTCGGCGTGGTGGCCGGCGGCGGCGGCGAGGTGCTGGTGTTCGAGCCGTGCTACACCAACTACCTGAGCTTCGCCGTCCAGGCCGACGTGCACTGCGTGCCGGTGGGCCTGAGGGTCGAGGACGGGTACCACTTCTCGACCGGTGAGCGGCTCGAGCGGCGCATCACCTCCGCCACCCGCGCCATCATCCTCACCAACCCTTCCAACCCGACCGGCACGGTCTACACCGACGAGGAGCTGGAGGCGGTGGCGCGGGTGGCGGTCGAGCACGACCTGTGGGTGATCGCCGACGAGGTCTACCGCGAGTTCGTGTTCGACGGCCGGCCGATGCGCAGCTTCACCCGCTTCTCGGACCTCGCCGACCGGGTGATCGTCGTCGACAGCGTCTCCAAGCGCTTCAACGCCTGCGGCGTGCGGATCGGCTGCCTGGCGACCAAGAACCGCGAGGTGGTCGACCTCGCCCTCCGCCTGTGCCAGGCTCGCCTGTCGGTGGCGTCGGTCGAGCAGCTCGCCTGCGTGCCGATGCTGACCGGCGGCCGTGCCTACTCCGAGGCGCTGTGCCGCGACTACCAGGGGCGCCGGGACGCGGTCTGCGAGGGGCTGGGCCGCATCCCCGGGGTCAGCCCGCACCGCAGCGAGGGCTCGTTCTACACCATGACCCGGTTGCCGGTCGACAGCGCCGAGGTCTTCGCCCGCTGGCTGCTGGAGAGCTTCACCCTCGACGGCGAGACCGTCTGCCTGGCCCCGGGGCCCGGCTTCTACGTCACCCCCGGCGCCGGCCTCGACGAGGTGCGGGTGGCGTTCATGTACGACGCCGACACCCTGGCGCGGGCGATGCGGATCCTGGCCGCCGCGGTCGAGGCCTACCCCGGGCGGAAGAGATGACCTCCCGCGCCGCGGCCCTGGCGGTGGCCCTCGCCCTCGGCCGGCTGGCCACGGCCGAGTGCCCGCCCGCCAGCGGCGACCCGCGCTGGACCGACGCGGGCAACCTGACCCAGTACGGCGAGGCGGTGCTCGCCCCGGCCGGCGCCGGCTTCTACGTCGGCGGCGTCGACGCCCTGCGGCGGGTGCAGGTCGTCGGCGGGGTGCCGACCGTGACGGGAGAGCTCCCGACCGCCGGCACCCAGCCCTTCCTCGCCCTCGCCAGCCCCCGCCTCTACGCCTCGGACCAGCAGCTGGGGATCACCGTGTTCGACGTCTCCACGCCCACCTCGCCGGCGTGTCTGGCGTCCACCGACCCCGGCTGCGTGCCGGCCCGCCTGACCGTGGCCGGCGGCCTGCTGCTGGCCGCCTGCGACAGCGGCCTCGCGGTGCTCGAACGTGACGGCAGCGTCTCCGGCTCGACCGACCCGCTCGGCCCGCTGGCGGTGGCCCCGTCGTCGGCGAGCGGGGCGGCGGTGGCCTTCCGCGCCGGCACCCCGCCAGTGGCCTGGCTGGCCACCGCGGGCGGCGGCCTCGAGCCGTTCGACCTCGCCGACCCGCTCGCCCCGGCCGCTCTGCCCGCGATCGCCGGCCCGGAGGACCTGGCCGACGTCTACGACGCGGTGGTGGTGGGGGACCGGTTGGTGGCGGTCGGGGTGATGCCGGACGGCGCCACGCCCGCGGTGGTGGTGTACAACGTCGCGACCCCGGCCGCGCCGGTGCGCCAGGGCGCGGTGACGCTCGAGCTCGCCGGCGCGGGCCTGCTCGGCCTCGACCTGCACGTGCCGGCCGTCGGCCAGTGGGGCTACGTCGCCACCATCGGCGGTCTCTGGCACCTGCGCGTCAACGCGAGCGGCAACCCCAGCCTCGGGCTGGTGCCGTCGGGCGAGCCGGCCTGGACCGTGGCCGCGAGCGGCAGCGTCGTGCTGACCACCGGCCCGGACGGCATGGACGCCTACAACGGCGGCGTGCCGCCGCTGACCTACAACCACACCGGCGAGGTCGCGACCGCCGGCCGCCTCGCCCAGCAGGTGGCGGCGGTCGACCAGGTCGCCCTGGCCTGGCTGACCTCGCTGTCCGACCTGTTCAACCCCGACGGCTCGGCGCTGGTGCCGCTCGACGCGTCGCGGCCGGACGGCGTCCTGGTCGAGGTCGCCGGCGGCCGCCTGGCGGTGCCGGCGTTCGGTCTGGCGGAGCTGGCGGTGAGCGGTCGCCGGGCCTGGGTGCGCGGCGCGGAGGCGCTGCTCGAGGTGAACCTGGCCGACCCGGGGCACCCGATCTCGACCTCGACCGCCGCCCCGGCGTCGGTCGCCACGACCCTGCCGGCGCACGCCGCGGCGGACC
>CAYTJW010000199.1:4289-8033 GCA_964438135.1 uncultured Thermoanaerobaculia bacterium | reverse complement strand
AATGTCCCTGCTCGCGGTCGCCGAGCAGGCGCCGCCGGCGGCGGCGGACGGTCGGCCCCAGGCGTACCTGCGGACGACCGCCGGCGACATCGTCGTCGAGCTGCTGCCGGAGGCGGCCCCGGTGGCCGTCGGCCGGTGGCTGCGGCTGGTGCGGGGGCCGATCTTCGACCCGGCCCTCGCCGACCTCGCCGCGGGCGGTCGCGCGGTCGGCTACTACGACGGGCTGGCATTCACGTTCACCCAGCCCCGGGTCGAGATCGCGACCTCCGCCAGGGCGCCCGAGGAGCTCTTCCAGCTCGAGGTCGAGCTCGACGCGCACGCCCTCGGCCTCGACCAGCGGCGCATCGCCACCGCCGGCGAGGCCATGGACGTCTTCCAGCAGCAGGTCTTCAGGGCCCACGGCGCGATGGGCAAGGGCGACCGCCGCCCGCCTCTGCTGGTGGAGTGGATCGAGCGCTGGGAGCAGAGCTTCACGGCCGACTTCCTGGTCGGCGAGTCGTACCAGCGGGTCAACGAGGCTCAGGGGTACGCCTACCGCGCGGGGCTCGCCTCGCAACCGGTGACGCGGGGGGCGGTGACCTTGAAACCCCTGTCGCCGACCCGCTCGTCGATGCGCCTCAGCATCGCCCTCGCCGACCTGCCCCAGCGGACCGGCAAGTGGATGGTGATCGGCCGGGTCGTCCAGGGGCTCGAGCTGGCCGACGCCATCTCGCTGCGGCCGCTCAAGGGGCAGGGGACCCTGCTCACCAAGCTGTACGAGCCGTTCGACCCGGTGGTGATCACCGCCGCCGAGGTCGCCGTCAGCCCCGTCGACACCACCCCCCCGGTCGGGGTCGCCCCTCGGCAGGCCGGAGAGGACCCACCATGAGACGCTCGACCCTCACCCTGCTCAGCGCTGCGGCCGTCGCCGCGGGCATGGCCTTCGCCGGGGCCCCCGGCGGTCTGCCTCCCGAGCCGCCGCTCGACCCCGGCGTCGTGCGGGCAGCCCCCGCCGGCGTCGCGCTGCAGTCGGCCGCCGTCAGCACCGCCCCGGGGGTCCCGGTCCGGCTTGCCGACGTGCCGCTCGCCCCGCCGGCGGCGGAGGGGATGGCGCCGTTCGCCCACATCCAGGGGGAGTACCGGCTGGACACGGCCCCCGCGACCGGCCCGGGGACGCCTGGCGCAGGGGCGCAGTTCCCCCCGGCGGAGCCGCCTCGAGCTCCGGCGCCGAGCCGCGGCGCCGGCGACGGCGTCGCCAGCTGGGACGGCTTGGCCGCCACCGGTTGGATCCCGCCCGACACCATCCTCGCGGTCGGCCCCGGCCACGTGGTCGAGGCGACCAACTCCGAGTTCATCGTCTACACCAAGACCGGGAGCGTGGCGCGCCCGCAGACCTCCTTCGACGCCTTCTTCGACCCCGTCAAGCCCGCCGGCTGGGCCGGCTTCATGTTCGACCCGCGCGTGGTCTACGCCCTCTCCTACCAGAAGTACGCCATGATCGCCCTGGGCAAGGACGACACCAACCAGCGGGCGTACTGCTTCCTCGGCATCTCGCAGACCGACGACCCCACCGGCGCGTGGTGGCTGTGGCGCTTCGACCAGATCTCCGACGCCTGGTGGGACTACGCCTCCCTCGGCGCCGACAACTGGGGGCTGTACCTGACCGGGAACTACTTCTACTGGGCCGGCGGCTTCAAGTACGCCGTGGTCTGGCGCTGGGACAACACCCTGTTCGACGGCGGTGGCGCCAACGGCACGGTCTGGTCCGACCTGCGCTGGCCCAACAGCGCGAGCGCCTTCGGCCTGCAGGTCATCCACGCCCACAGCACCGCCGGCGGCAACCTCACCTTCTTCGCCAACACCCACTCCGGTTCGGGCAACCAGGTCGAGCTCTGGACCCTGGACCACGACGACAACTCCCTCACCAACGTCGCCGTCCCCTCCTCCCAGTACTACGCGATCTACGAGCAGGTGGACCAGCCCGGCTCCACCACCGACATCGACGGCGGCGACGCCCGCGTCCTCAACGGGGTGTACGCCCAGCGCAACGTCTTCGTGACCCTGACCACCGACGTCAACAACGACAACGCCCAGAGCGGCGCCTATGTCGGCAAGATGGACGTCGACACCGACACCATGGAGTGGCAGACCATCCTCTGGGCCACCGGCTCCTACCTGTTCTACCCGGCGATCACCATCGCCGGCGGCGGGTCCACGGACCCGGTCCTCGCGGTCGCCCACAGCTGGGCCTCGCCCCCCAACAACACCTTCGCCTCGGGGGCCACCAAGCTCTACACCAACCACCCCGCCGGCACGGACGGCCCCTGGACCTTCGCCGCCGCGGGCCTGGCGTCGTACGTGAACCTCGACAGCAACAACGTCAACCGCTGGGGCGACTACAGCGGCGCGGTCTACGACTGGTCCACCGGCCTGTTCTGGGACTCCGTCGAGTACGCCGGCACCGGCAACACCTGGCGGACGCGCATCACCGCCTGGCGGTCCGCCGACGCCGCCACCACGGTGACCTACCCCAACGGCGGCGAGACCCTGACCCACGGCCAGACCGTCACCGTCACCTGGAACCACAGCAACCTCAACCCGAGCTTCTCCCGCTACGTCCTGCTCAACAACGAGGCTGGCGACTCGGTCCAGTCCGGTGCCCTCGCCTGGGACGCCACCTCCTACGCCTGGTACGTGCCCAACGCGCCCTCGACGCAGTCCAGGATCTGGGTCTGCTCCTGGAATGGCACGGGCTGGGAGGCCTGCGACCTCTCCGACGCCGTCTTCACCGTCAGCGGCTGCGCCGAGGACGGCTTCGAGGGGAGCAGCGACGACTCCCCGGCCACCTCGGTCTACCTCGTCGACGGCTCGCCCCAGGCCCACAGCCTGTGCCCGATCGGTGACGAGGACTGGGTCACCTTCAACCCCGTGACGTACTCCGCCCCGGTCCTCGAGACCTCGGGCAGCTCCGGCGACACGGTGCTCACGCTGTATCACAGCAACCTCGCCCAGGTCGGCTACAACGACGACTGGGGAAGCCTGTTCTCCCGGGTCGAGCGGTCCTGCGAGCTGAACCCGCTCTACTCTGACGCCTACTACGTCCGGGTGGCCGAGTTCGGCAGCAACGGGTTCATCGACAGTTACACCCTCAGCCGGGCCACCGCCTCCTGCCCCAACGTGCTCTTCTTCGACGACTTCGACCTGCAGGGCAGCGGCCGCTGGTCGGTCACCTCGCCCTGACCCTGGCCGCGTCGCCCCGACCCGCCGGGGCCCGCGCCGTCGGCTCGGCCCGCCGCCCGGGGCGTGGTACATTGACGGCCGAGGTCCGCTGCGAGGGATGGCATGAGCACCTTCCGCTACCAGAAGCCGCCAACCGCGGAGGCCATCTCCGCCCTCCTGGCCGAGGTGCCCGGGGCCCGCCCCCTGGCCGGCGGCACCGACCTGATCGGCCAGATCCGGTCGGGTGCCGCGCGCCCGCCGCTGCTCGTCGACGTCAAGGGCGCGCCCGAGCTCGACCGGCTCGAGGCCACGGCCGAGGGCCTCGAGGTCGGCGCGGCGGTGATCCTGAACCGGGGCGACGCGTCCGTTTCCTTCCGGCTGCGCCACCGCGAGCGCCTCTGCCCGCTGGAAAGCCCGGCGCATTCGATCCTCACCGCCGTGTGGTAAGGGCCGCGGACGGCTTGCGGGGGGGGCCGAGTCCGGGCGCCGGATGATTTGAGCGTTGCGATGCCGTTGGGCTTTGCCTAAACTGAGCCTATGCCGAAC
>CAYTJW010000199.1:0-4279 GCA_964438135.1 uncultured Thermoanaerobaculia bacterium | reverse complement strand
ATCCTGAACCGCCTCGCCGAGGAGCACGACCTCACCGGCCCCTACCGGGCCCTCCTGCAGGCCGTGGCCGACCTCGCCTCGTACACGATCCGCAACCGCGCCACGCTGGTCGGCAACGTCGCCAACGCCTCGCCCTGCGCCGACTCGGTGCCGCCGCTGGTGGTCATGGGGGCGCGCCTCGAGGTGCTCGGCCCCGGCGGCCGGCGGGAGGTGCCGGTGCGGGACTTCATCCGCGGCAACCGCGAGGTGCAGCTCGGCCCCGGCGAGCTCGTCACCCGGGTGCTCATACCCCGCCCGAGCCCCGGCACCTGGAGCGGCTACGCCAAGCGCAAGCGGGTCCGCGGCCACGACCTGGCCTCGTGCAGCGTCGCCCTGCTGCGCGACCCGGAGCGAGAGCGACTCAGCCTGAGCGTCGGCTCCTGCACCCCAGGGCCGACGCTGGTCTCCCTCGACGACATGCTCGGCCGCCCCGACCCGGAGGAGGCGGTCCGGCGGGCCCAGGACGCCATCCGACCGATCGACGACGTGCGCGCCTCGAGCGAGTACCGGCGCGACATGGTCGCCGCCATGACCCGGCGGCTGCTGGCCGCCATGGGGGCGTGATGGACACGACGATCCGACTCACCGTCAACGGCACGCCCTGGCAGGGGACGGTGCCGGCCGACTGGACGCTGCTGCGCTTCCTGCGCGAGCGGCTGGCCCTGACCGGCGCCAAGGAGGGCTGCGGCATCGGCGAGTGCGGCGCCTGCACCGTGCTGCTCGAGGGGCGACCGGTCAACGCCTGCATGGTGCTGGCGGTCGAGGTGGACGGCGCGAGCCTGCGCACCATCGAGGGCGAGGCGCGGGCCGACCGGCTCACCGACCTGCAGCAGGCGTTCGTCGACGGCCACGCCGTCCAGTGCGGCTTCTGCACCCCCGGCATGGTGCTCGCCGCCCAGGCGCTGCTCGAGCGCGACCCCGACCCCGACGACGAGGCGATCGTCGAGGCGATCGCCGGCAACCTCTGTCGCTGCACCGGCTACGCGGCCATCGTCGAGGCCGTCCGGCAGGTCGCCCGGCAGCGCCGCGCCGGGGCCGGAGGTGAGCGATGAGCTCGGGCCCGCACCGCTACGTCGGCGGCGATTTCCCGCGGCCGGACGCCCTCGCCAAGGTCACCGGCGAGGCGCTCTACACCCACGACCTGGCCGTGCCCGGCATGCTGTGGGCGCGGATGAAGCTCTCGCCGCACGCCGCGGCCCGCATCGTCCGCGTCGACGTCGCGCGGGCGGCGGCGCTGCCCGGCGTGCGGGCGGTCCTGACCGGTGCCGACCTCGACCTGCGACTGGGCCTGTACATGGCCGACAAGCGCATCCTGGCGCGCGAGGTGGTCCGCTACCAGGGCGAGGCGGTGGCCGCGGTCGCCGCCGACAGCGAGGACATCGCGGCCGCGGCCTGCGACCTGGTCGAGGTCGAGTACGAGCCGCTCCCGGCGGTGCTCGACGTCGAGGAGGCGCTCGGGGAGAGCGCGCCGCTGGTCCACCCGGACCTGGCGAGCTACCACTGGATGAAGGGGGTGTTCTTCCCGGTCCCGGGCAGCAACGTCGCCCACCACCAGAAGATCCGCCGCGGCGACCCGGAGCGGGGCTTCGCCGAGGCGGCGCGGGTGTTCGAGCACGACTTCGCCAACCCGCCGGTGCCGCACGCGCCGCTCGAGACCCACGCGGTGATCGCGCGGGCCCTGACCGGCGGCCGCATGGACATCGTCACCTCGGCCCAGTCGCCGTTCACGGTCCGCAACCTGCTGGCGGTCGCGTTCGGCGTGCCCCACGGCCACGTGCGCGTCCGCATCCCTCACGTCGGCGGCGGCTTCGGCGGCAAGGCCGGCATCCACCTCGAGCCGCTCGCCTACTGCCTGTCGCGCGCCGCGGGGGGCCGCCCGGTCAAGCTGGTCGCCAGCCGCGAGGAGGAGATGAACACCCTGCCCTCGCGCCAGGGCCTGCGCAGCCACTTCCGGACCGGCGTCTCGGCCGAGGGCAAGCTCCTCGCCATCCAGGTCCGCTACCTGTGGGACGCCGGCGCCCACGCCGACTACGGGGTCAACATCGGCCGCGCCGCGGCCACCGCCGGGGCCGGCCCCTACTTCGTCCCCCACTGCCACGTCGACAGCCTGGTGGTGTACACCAACAAGGTCTTCGGCACGGCCTTCCGCGGCTTCGGCCACCTCGAGGTGATGTGGGGCGTCGAGCGCAACCTCGACCGCATCGCCCACGCCCTCGGCCTCGACCCCCTCGAGCTGCGGCTGCGCAACACCCTCTCGCCCGGCGACACCACCATCACCGGCGAGCTCTTCACCGCCAACCACGGCCGCCCCGACCTCTGCCTGCAGCGGGTCGCCGAGGCCGTCGGCTGGGCCGGGCGGCCGCGTCAGGGACACCCGCCCGCCCAGCTGCCCGAGACCGGCACCGTGCGCGGCTTCGGCCTCGCCGCCCTCCACAAGGCGCCGGCCATGCCGGTCTACACCTCCTGCTCGGCGGTCATCATCTGCAACGAGGACGCCTCGGTCAACGTCCTGGTGAGCGGGGTCGACTACGGCCAGGGGACCTACACCGCCCTCGCCGGCATCGTCGCCGAGGAGATGTCCCTGCCGGTCGAGAAGGTGCACGTCACCTTCGACTGCGACACCTCGAGCCAGCCCTACGACTGGCAGACCGTGGCCAGCCGCTTCGCGGTCATGGGCGGGAACGCGGTCATCGCCGCGGCGCGCGACTGCCTGGCCCAGATCAGGCAGGTGGCGGCCGAGGTGCTGCACTGCCCGGCGAGCGACCTCGAGTGCCGGGACGAGACCGTGTTCGTCCGCCACGCGCCGGACCAGCGGCTCGCCTACCGCCAGCTGGTGATGGGCTACACCTTCCCCAACGGCAACGCCATCGGCGGCCCGGTGGTCGGCCGCGGCCGCTACATCGCCCAGGGGCTGACCCACCTCGACCCGGAGACCGGCCAGGGCAAGGCGGCGCTCAACTGGACCTACGGCGCGCACGCGGTCGAGGTAGAGGTCGACCTCTCGACCGGCGACCTCCGGGTGCTGCGCATCGCCTCCTGCCTCGACGCCGGGCGGGTGCTGCACCGGGGCATGGCGCGGACCCAGGTCGAGGGCGGCGTGCTGCAGGGCATCGGCTCGGCGCTGGTCGAGGAGCTCCGCTTCGACGCGCAGGGGCGGCTGCTCAACCCCTCCTTCGTCGACCTCAAGATCCCGACCGCCCGCGACCTGCCGGTGGAGCGCCAGGTCCTGTTCGTCGAGACGCCCCAGCTCGACGGGCCGCACGGCGCGCGCGGCGTCGGCGAGCACCCCATGGTGTCGGTGCCCTCCGCCATCGCCAACGCCCTGTTCGACGCCACCGGGGTCGACGTCCACGAGCTGCCGCTGTCGCCCGAGCGCGTCTACCTGGCGCTCAAGCGGGCCCGCCAGCCGGGCTGACGCGGCGGCGGGTCGCGACCCGAGGCACCCCGTGACAGGGCGCGGTGGCCCAGCTACCCTGCCGGCGGGCATCCGCCAGGCCGTGCCCACGGACGCACGGTGCGGCCGAGGTCAACGAACGAGGTTGTCGATGAGAGATTCACCGCTCCTGGCGCTGTCGCTCGCCATGGCCGTCCTCCCCGGCGTCGACGCGGCGGGGGCGCCGTCCCCGCCGGCCCGGGCCGTGACCCGGGACGACAACGCCTTCCTCGGCCACCCGGTCGACCCCGGCGCCCGACCCGGGTCGTGAGGGCGCCGGCCGCCGGACTCCCATGCAGCCGCCCCCCTCGCCCCGGCAGGATGCGACCGGGCCCCGCGGCTGGGGCTTCGTGGCGGCCGCGCTGGTCGCCGCAACGCTGGTCGCTTCCGGCCTGCGATCGGTCGACGACGGCTTCACGCGCCGCTATCGCGCCTGCGACCTGCGCGCCCCGGCCGGCTGGGCTGCCGACCCGGGCGCGCTCGAGCCGAGCGCCATCGGCCTGGTGCGCTGGCGACCCCGGGTCGACCTGGTCGCGAACGTCGGGCCGGTCGAGCCCGGCGACGTCGTCAAGCTCGCCCTGTGCTCGCCCGACGGCCCGCAGCGGGTGGCGGTCGCGGTCGACCACACGACCGTCGCCGAGCTCGAGGTGGGCTCGACCTGGCGCCAGCACGAGCTGGTCGCGACCGCGGCCGGGCGCACCATCCGCCTCGCCCGGGTCGACCCGGACGGCGCCGGCGTCGACCTGTCGCGCCTGTCCGTCGCCAACACGGTCGGGCACGCCGGGGGCGTGGTGGAGGTGGCGCTGC
>CAYTJW010000198.1:0-8034 GCA_964438135.1 uncultured Thermoanaerobaculia bacterium | reverse complement strand
TGGGTCCGGGCGGCACCGCTCGCGTCGACCTCCACCAGGCGGTAGAGGTGGGTCTCGCCGGCGGCGACGCCGCGGTCGCGGACGCGGTAGACGGCCCCGACCGAGGCGCCGCGCGCGGCGCCAGCCACCCGGCCGACGGCGGCCCAGGCAGCGGCCTCGTGCCGCCAGCGCTCGAGCCGGTAGCCGAGGGTGCCGACCTCGGTCGCGACCTCGAAGGCCACCACGGCGCCGCCGGCGTCGGTGTAGGCGCGGACGCCGGCGACCACCGCGAAGGTGGTGCGAGGCATGAAGTAGCCGAAGTTCACCGGGTCCTGGGTGACGCCGTCGCTCAGGGTCACGGTCTCCTGGTAGTCGTACGAGCCGGCGCCGTAGCCCTCGGTGGTCTCGTAGTTGGGGCTGAAGCCGGCGAGGACGCCGGCGTCGTCGGTGACGCGGACGGTGTAGGTGCCCTCGGGCAGGCCGTCGAACAGGTACTCGCCGTTGGCGTCGGTGGTGGTCGTGCGGACCACCACCCCGCCCTGGAGCAGCTCGACCGTCACCCCGGCCAGGAACGACTCGGTGGAGTCGACCTGGTCGTCGGCCGGGTCGTTGTTCTCCCACAGGGTGCCGCCGACGCTGACCTCGACCGAGGCGCGGTAGCCGAAGTCGGCCGACAGGTCGGAGCCGCTGCCGGTGATCGTCACCTGCCGCTGGTGGCCGGTGGCGCCCTCGTCGTCGGCGGTCGTCAGCAGGTCGTAGTCGGCCAGCGCCGCCTGGGTCGGGTCGACGCTGACGAAGTAGGTGCCGGCGGCCAGGCCGGAGAACAGGTACTGGCCGAAGGCGTCGGTGACCATGGTGGCCACCGCCGCGCCGTCGTCGCCGCCGGGCTCGAACACGCCGTCGGCGTCGACGTCGCGGTAGAGCAGCACGGTGACGCCGGGGATGCCCGGCTCGCCGCCGTCCTGGACGCCGTTGCCGCCGGTGCCGCCGCCACTGCCGCTGTCGTTGAAGACGGTGTTGCCGATGGCGCGGGCGTAGTTGTAGCCGAAGTGCGGGCCGCTCGACCGGTAGTCGAGGTCGGAGCTCAGGGGGCCGACCATCTGGTAGGTGCCGGCGACGGCCGCCGCGGTGGTGCCGTAGGCGTCGCCGAGGACCCGGTTCTCGTCGGTGACGCGCCAGCTGTAGTTGGCGCCGGCGGGCACGCCGGTGAACTGGAAGTCGCCGTTGGCCGAGGTGGTGGTGGTGGCGATGACGTTGCCGGAGCCGTCGAGCAGGGCCACGGTGACGCCGCCGGCGCCGCCCTCGGTGCCGTCCTGGACCCCGTTGCCGGCGTCGCCGGTGCCACTGCCGTCGTCGAACCAGATCCGGTCGGCGATGGAGTAGGTCACCGTGCCGGGGTCGTCCGGGTCGTCGACGAAGCCGAAGTCGCCGGACATCAGCACGTCCGCAGACACGACGTTTTCGAACAGGACCGGGTTGGGGCTCGAGTTGGCGAAGCCGGCCAGGGCCGGGTTGCTCGCGCTCGGCGGGATGTAGACGAAGTAGTCCTGGCCGCTGCCCGCGGCCATGCCCGTGAACAGGTAGTGGCCGGTCGCGTCGGTCGTGGTCGAGGTGACGAGGGTGTCCAGGGCCGGGTCGAGGACGCCGTCGCCGTCGTCGAGGTAGAGCTGGACGACGACGCCGGCCAGGCCCGGCTCGCCGGGGTCGGCGACGCCGTCGCCGTCGCCGTCGCTCCACACCAGGTCGCCGATGACCGGGCTCGGCGACTCGAAGCCGAGGTCGGCGTCGAGGTAGACCTCGCCCGGGCTCAGGTCGAACGTCGCGGTGCGGTTGCCGGTGCCGTTGGTCTGGGTGAAGCCGGCCGGCAGGCCGCCGGTGACCTCGACGAAGTAGCCGGTGCCGGGGGGCACGTCGGTGAAGCTGTAGCGGCCGGTGCTGTCGGTGAGCACGACCTCAAGCGGCGTGCCCCACTGGTCGCGCAGGGTGACCTCGACCCCGGCCAGGCCGGGCTCGCCCGGGTCGCGGACGCCGTCGGCGTCGCTGTCGAGCCAGACCCGGTCGCCGACCGTGGCGCCGGAGGTGCTCGGCACGATCACGGGGTCGCGGACGTCGTCGTTGACCGGGATCGGCAGCTGCGCGGCGCGCGCCGAGGCGCGGTTGTACAGCTCGTACTGGTCGGCCGGGAACGGGTCGTCGACCGTGACCTGGAAGGTCAGCGTCATGGTCTCGCCGACCTCGAGCGAGAAGCCGTCCGCGGACGAGATGAACCCGGGCGGGTTGTTGCTCAGCGTCACCGTCTCCGGCGCCCGGTAGGTGACGTCGACGGCGTCGACCGAGAAGTACTCGTTGGTGTCGTCGACGCCGCCGGTCACCCGGAAGCGGACCACGGTGGCGGCCGAGGCGTAGCTCAGGATGTCGAACGTCTTGGTTTCGACCGTGGTCGCGCTGGTGTATGTGGCGAGGTTGGCGAAGCCCGAGCCGCTGTCCACCTCGACCACCATCTCGTCGCCGGCCTCCAGGGCGTTCCTGCCGAAGGCGAAGCTCAGGGTCGCGCTGGTCGCCCCGGTGAGGTCCGGCATCGTGCGCCGGATGTCCGCGCCGTTCGCGGTCACGTAGCCGTGGTCGTAGGCGATCTGGAGGTTGTCGAAGGAGAAGTACTCGTTGGTTGCGTTCAGGTTGGCCGAGACCACGAAGCGCACCGTGGTGGTGGCGGAGATGTAGGGGGTGAGGTCGAAGGTCTTGGCGCCAGTGGCGGTGCCGCTGCCGTAGGTGGCGAGCGTGGTCCAGGGGCCCGAGGCGCCGGCGCTGGCCTGCACCTGCAGCTGGTCGGGCGTGCCGCCGCCGTCGAGGGCGTTGCGGCCGAAGTCGAATGTCAGCGTCGCGGTGGTCTCCCCGCTCAGGTCGGCGGTGCGCTGGGCCGCCGCGCCGACGGCGTTGGTGTTGGCGTAAGCGATGTTGACGGTGTCGACGCCGGCGTTGTCGCCGGCCTCCCAGACGCCGCCGGCGGTGTCGAAGGTGACGAACCGGAGCTGGATCGACGTGGCGGTCCCGGTGGCGACTGTGAGCGGGTTGGTGCCGGCCAGTGTGCCGTTGGTGATGCGCTGGATCTCCACCCAGCCGGCGCCGAGGTCGTACTGGGCGATCACCCCCTCGTTGGCGTCGATGCCCTGGTCGCTGAGGGTGAAGCTGATGGTGACGCTGCTGCCCGGCGTCACCGCGGCGGTGCGGGTGAGCGCGTAGGGGACCGTGTGGGGTCCGAAGTTGACCCGGTTGTTGTCGCCCGTGTCGACGGTGATGACCCCGGCGCCAGGCCCGTCGCTCTCGCCGGTCTCGGTCCAGCTCCCCGTCCAGGTGAGCGTGCCGTCGTTCCTGGCGTAGGAGCTGGTGTCGAAGTTGTCCGCGTAGTTCAGGGTCTGATAGCGCAGCTGCAGGGCAGTGCCCACGACCGCCACGTACCCCGCGGCCGCCCCGGCGACCAGGTCGGTCTCGGCCCAGTCCCCGGACCAGTTCTCCGTGCCGTCGTTGTTGCCGAAGGAGACCGCCCCGAAGTTGTCGCGGACGGTGTTGGTCGAGAGCGCGTAGGCGAGCCGCAGCTGGTTGGTGTTGACGCTGACCACGCCGGCGGCCGCCCCCCCGCCCAGGCTGTCGGTCTCGGTCCAGGGCCCGGCCCAGTTGACCGAGCCGTTGTTGTTGGCGTAGGACACGGCCGAGAAGGTGTCACGCGCGTTGTCCGTCACCGGCCCCGTCGCCTGGGCGCTGGCCGCGACGTAGCTCGCGCCGGTCGGCACGGCGTCGTAGACCGAGATGCCGGTCAGGGCGGTGGTGCCGGTGTTCTCGAGCTCGACGGTGTAGGTGACGGTGTCGCCGGGGAAGGCGACGGGGTCCACGTCCGAGGTCTTGGCGACCGTCATCCGGCTGTCGGAGTAGGCGAGGAAGGCGTTGTCCCGGGCGCGGAAGGTCTGGGTGATGGTCTGCACCGTGCGCGTGGCCACCACCTCGACGCTGTTGACCGAGATGTCGCCCGGGTTGAAGGTCGCGACCGTGGTCCGGGCGGTGAAGGTGATGGTGATGGACTGGTTCTTGGCCAGGCTGGCGTAGGCGCCGAACACGTCGCTGCCGCTCCAGGTCGGCGCGGTGGCGCCGGTCGCGTTGCCGTCGTCGGCGGTCGCCCCGGTGACGGTGCTGAGGTCGGGCAGGGTGATGGTGGTGTTGCCGGCGACGTACTCCCAGCCGGCCGGCAGGGTGTCGGTGACGGTGATGGCGTCGGCGTTGTACTTGAGGGTCGAGACGTGGAGGGTGACCTCGGTCTCCTCGCCGATCGAGTTGGCGGGGATGATGGCCGGGTCGACGGTCTTCTCCACGTCGACCACCAGCTCGAACCAGTCGTCGGCCGAGGGCAGGATGGTGTAGCCCAGGTCGAGGGCGGGGTTGTCGCCCGAGGCCGAGCGGTCCGGGTCCTGGCCGTAGGCCATGGCGATCGGGCCGGTGGCGAAGAAGCGGGCGCCGGACAGGTCGTCGTCGTTGAGCGCCGGCGGGCTGTCCGAGCTCACCACGTAGGCCGTCTCGAGGCGGTCGAGCGCCAGCACCTGGTCGGCGGTGCCGTCGTTGTTCTCGTCGACGTAGACGGTGGTGCCGTCCTGGACCGCGGTCACGAACAGGCCGGAGCGCTCGTCCAGCACCGACGGCTCGGTGTAGGGCGGCGTCACCTGGTCGAAGTCGTAGGCCGGGGCCCAGCCGACGTTGACCTCGTCCTGCAGCAGCGCGGCCGGAACCAGGCAGTAGCCCCACTCGTTGATGTTGCCCTCGGCGTCGATCGAGGAGACGCCCCAGAAGACGTCGCTGCCCCGCAGGTAGACGCCGCCGCCGGTGGGGATCACGCCGCCCGAGCCGGTGAACGACACCGTCGAGCCGGCCGGGACCGAGAACGACCCGGTCGCAGTCGAGTTCTCCCAGTTCAGGGTGAGGGCGCTGGCCTGCGGGTTGTAGACGTAGATGTCGGTCGGGGTGCCCCCCTCGGCCGACTCGTCCACCGGCGCGTAGTACTCGTCGTCCCAGAAGCCGCGCGGGAAGGCGCTGAAGCCGCGCGTCTCGTAGGTCACCCCCTCGTCGCCGACGACGAACTGGACCTGGATGGTGGCCGAGCCCTGGATGACGGTGCCGGTGATGACCCGGTTGTCGTCGGTGCCGTTGGCCGTGGTCGCGTCCGGGATGGTGCCGGGGTAGTCGATGGCCTGGTTGCCGATGCTGACCCGGTCGAGCAGGAAGACCTCGCCCCGGTCGAGGATCGTGGAGGTGCCGTCGACCGTGCCGTTGCGGTCCCAGTCGAGGCTGTCGTAGGTGCCGTCGCGGTTGAAGTCGATCTGCAGGGTCGTGCCGTCCTCGGTCGCCTGGACCAGGGCGTAGGTCCGCTCGAAGTCGAGCAGCCCGGAGGTGAAGAGCTCCTCGCCGAAGGGCAGGATGTACTTCAGCAGCTGCGGCCGCACCGGGTACACGTCCCAGGCCACGGCCTGCAGGGTGGTGACGCTCTGGATCCAGCCGGCCCGGCTGACCGTGGCCGCGCCGCCGGCGACGTAGATGATGTCCCGGCCGTCGTACGGGTAGGGCGCCGAGCCCGGGACCCGCGGCACGGTGATGTTGGCGCTCTCGAGCTTGCGGATCTCGCCCCGGCCGAGGGTGAACGACTCGTCGCAGGTCGAGGTGCCGGGGTTTTCCGGGTCGTAGCCGTAGCCGTTCTCCCAGTGGTCGACGCAGACCGCGGTGTCGGCCGCCCAGGCGACGATGGTGATCACCGAGTGGGTGTTGCTCGACCCGCCGGTGTCGTACAGGTCCTCGAGGATCGTGGCCAGGCTGTCCTCGTCGACCGGCACGAAGAAGATGTTGTAGCCGGCGGCCGCGCCGAAGGCGTCCGGCACCGCCAGGGGAAGCGCGCCGAGGGCGCAGGCCAGGGTGACCCCACACAGCCAGGTGGTGCTCCGACGGCTCATCTCACGCCTCCCCGGTCGCGTCGCGACCGCTCTCCGCGCCACTCACCGCCCCTGCCGGCCGTCCCGCCGGCGAAACGGTCCCCGCGCCCTGGACTCGCGCCTGGCCCAGCACGAACCGTGCCACACGCCCCGCCAACAACGGGGCCCCGGCGCCGCTTCCCGCGTCCGGCACCATGCCCCGGTCTGGGACACCGCCGTCCCACTCTGCCACAATAACACGATTCCTGATAGCAGGTGCCGCTTCTGGGGGGCCGGCGCGGCCCCCCCGGACGGGCTGCGCACCCCCGGCTGGCCATCGCGGTTGCCCGCCCGGGCCGGGCGCCGTCGCTGCGCCCGTCGCGGGCGTCAGGCCCACGACCAGGGGTCGACGCCGGCAGCCCTCGGGGGACGACGCCGTCGCCACGGCCCGGTCGGCCTCCGGCCCCCCGTCCTCGACCCGGTCCCGCGGCCACGCCGTGCCGGTCCTCCCGTCTCGGGAACGCCCGACGCCCGGCCCAGGGGCCTCGCCTGGTCGGCGACCCGGTCGTCCCGTGGAGAGATGGCGCCTCCCCTCCCGGCAGGTCGGGTGCACCGCCTCCGGCACGGCAGCCCCGGCACCGGACGCCGGGTCCCGGCACCTGTCGACCGCCGGCCGCGGTCACAGCTCGCGCACCCTCGGCTGGCCGAGGGCGAGCGCCCCGGCTGCGAGCAGGGTGGCGGCCGAGGTCACGGTCACGGTCCACACCGACCCGATCGCCTCGGCGAGCAGCCCGGCGAGCAGCCCGCCGACCGGGAGCAGGCCGAAGAAGGCCAGGCTGTAGATCCCCATCACCCGCCCGCGCAGGGCGTCCGGCACCAGCTCCTGGACGAGCGAGTTGCACAGGTTGAAGATCAGGATCAGGCCGTAGCCGGCGCCGACCAGGAGGAGCAGGGAGAGGGGCAGCCAGCGCGCCCAGGCGAAGGCCAGGATCAGGCCCGGGAAGATGAAGGTGCCGAGAGTCAGGAGCTTGCCCTTGAAGCGGAAGCGGCCGAGCGAGGCGATGGTCAGCGCCGCGAGCAGGGCGCCGACCCCCCGCGCCGACTGCAGCCAGCCGTTGGTGGTCGCGTCGCCGCGGAGGATCTCCGTGGCCCAGGCCGGGATCAGGGTGACGAAGCCCATGCCGACCGTGCTCACCACCGCGATGACGCCGATCAGGGTGCGCACGGTCTCGTGGCCGGCGACGAAGGCCAGCCCCTCGCCCAGGCCCGAGGGCCGCTTCGCGCCGTCCGGCGGCGGCGCCGCCGGCGGCAGGCGCATCGCCGACAGGGCGCCGATCACGGCCAGGAAGGACAGGGCGTTGACCAGGAAGCACCAGCCCGGGCCGAAGGCGGCGTAGGTCACGCCCGAGGCGGCCGGGCCGAGGGCCACCGCGGTGTTGAACATGGTCGAGTTGAGGGCGATGGCGTTGGTCAGGTCCTCGCGCGCCACCAGCTCGGTGACGAAGGCCTGGCGGGCCGGGGCGTCGAAGGCGTTGGCCACCCCCAGGCCGAAGGCGAGGGCCACGATGTGCCACGCCTGGACGTGGCCGGCGAAGGTCAGGGCGGACAGAACCAGGGCCAGGGCCATCATCGCCGACTGGGTGACGACCAGGACCTGGCGCCGCGCCACCCGGTCGGCGAGGACCCCGGCCTTGAGCATGAACAGCCACGACGGCACGCTCGAGGCGAACACGACGTAGCCCAGGTAGGCCGGCGAGCGGGTCAGCTCGAAGACCAGGAAGCCCTGGGCCGTGCTCTGCATCCAGCTGCCGAACAGCGACACCAGCTGACCGGCGAACCAGAGGCGGTAGTTGGGGTGGCGCAGGGCGCCGAACGCCCCCCGCCCGGCGACCGCCGGGGCGACCTCGCCCAGGACCGGCCCGTCGACCTCGGGAATCGGGCGGAGCGGTGGACGGCTCATCGGCACGGGGCGGCGCGACCCCCGGGACCCGGCCTGCCGGTCGCCCTCGCCCCGGAACGGCCCCGGCCCCGGCCGCGCCCGGGAGGCCGAGTGTAGCACCGACACCGGCGTGCCCGTGGCAACCTCGGGGTGGGTCGGCGCCGGCCCGGCGCG
>CAYTJW010000197.1:0-8038 GCA_964438135.1 uncultured Thermoanaerobaculia bacterium | reverse complement strand
GCAGAAAAAGGAAGCAGCGTAGATGGGAGCTGAGAGCCAGGCCCCATGGTGCTGCACCATGGGGCTTCCCATGCGGCTGTTCGCCCAGGACTCCTTCTACTGCTACTATCGCTGCGACGCCTGCGGCAGGGAGCAGATGACCCTCAAGGACGACTATCCGGGGAAGATAGAAGATGCCCGAGCAGATGACCCTCAGCTTTGACGGCCCTCTCCTCGACGGGGAGGAGAACGTAGTCTGGGAAGCGATCCGCACCCGGAAAGGAAAGGGTAACGAGATCGGGGGCCGGGACATCGCCGTACAGACCGGCCTGGAATATGATCGGGTCAGGGAAGTCATCGCCCATCTGGTGACCGGGCACCACAAGCTCATCGGGTCCAATAGCAGAGGCTACTACGTACCGGTGACGGCCGAGGAGGTCGTCACGGCGGCCCGCGAGCTGCTCGAGCGGTGACCGCGGCCAGGCGACGGGGCGGGGTCGGGCGAGGGGTCGCCGCCCATCGGTCGGCCCGCCCCCTGCCCCGCCGCTCCTGACCTTCGCCGAACCGCCATTCCTCTGCTACGATGGGCTCTGTGTACTCGGGTAGCGACGCGGCTCGCAGGACGCGCCCCGCAGCCGGGCCTCGCGGCGCGCTGGCGGCAGGCGCTCTCGGGGCGGAGAGCGTCCCGACCGGACCCGCGGTGGTCGCGTCGGGAATGGTAGAATCGGTGCCACAGTCGGTCGGAACGGACGGCTAGCCCATGCCCCTCAAGCTCGGAGAACTCCTCATCAAGGCCAAGCTGATCACCCAGCAGCAGCTGGAGAAGGCGCTGCAGGAGCAGAAGCAGTCCGGCGGCCGGATCGGCGAGCACCTGGTGCGGCTCGGCTTCGTCTCCGAGGAGGACATCCTCGACTGCCTGTCGCAGCAGTACGGCGTCCCGTCCATCAACCTGCGCCACTTCGACATCGACGAGTCGATCATCCGCCTGATCCCGGCCGACGTCGCCCGCAAGTACCAGTTCATCCCCGTCTCCAAGACCGGCGCCACCCTGACCGTCGCCATGTCGGACCCGACCAACGTCTTCGCCATGGACGACATCACGTTCATCACCGGCTACCGGGTGGAGCCGGTGGTGGCGTCGGAGGAGGCGCTGCGGGAGGCGATCGACAAGTACTACGGGACCACTCACGCGATCGAGCTGAAGAAGGTCATGGAGGACCTGTCCACGGTCGAGGAGGCCTCCCTCGAGGTGCTCGAGGAGGAGGAGGAGCTCGACATCGCCAGCCTCGAGTCGGGGGCCGACGAGGCGCCGGTGGTCCGCCTCGTGAACCTGATCCTGACCGACGCCATCAAGCGCGGCGCCTCCGACATCCACGTCGAGCCCTACGAGAAGACCTACCGCGTCCGGTTCCGCATCGACGGCATCCTGTACGAGATCATGAACCCGCCGATGAAGCTCAAGGACGCCATCTCTTCGCGCATCAAGATCTTGTCCAAGCTCGACATCGCCGAGAAGCGCCTGCCCCAGGACGGCCGCATCAAGCTGAAGATGAAGCTGCAGGGCAAGCTCAAGGAGCTCGACTACCGGGTCTCGGTCCTGCCGACGCTGCACGGCGAGAAGATCGTCATGCGGCTGCTCGACAAGGACAACCTGATGCTCGACATGACCAAGCTGGGCTTCGAGAAGTCCAGCCTGAAGATCTTCGAGGAGGCGATCTTCAAGCCCTACGGCATGTGCCTGGTCACCGGCCCGACCGGCTCCGGCAAGACCAACACGCTCTACTCGGCGCTGTCGCGGATCAACACCCCGGAGGTCAACATCATGACCGCCGAGGACCCGGTCGAGTTCCAGCTGCCGGGCGTCAACCAGGTGCAGATGAAGGAGAACATCGGCCTCAACTTCGCCGCCACCCTGCGCTCCTTCCTGCGCCAGGACCCCAACATCATCCTGGTCGGCGAGATCCGCGACTTCGAGACGGCCGAGATCGCGATCAAGGCCGCCCTGACCGGGCACCTGGTGCTCTCCACGCTGCACACCAACGACGCCCCGTCGACCATCAACCGACTCATGAACATGGGCATCGAGCCGTTCCTGGTGGCGACGTCCGTGATCCTGATCTGCGCCCAGCGACTGATCCGGCGGCTGTGCCAGAACTGCAAGGAGCCGGACGAGGTGCCGGTGCAGGCGCTGCTCAACGTCGGCTTCTCCGAGGAGGAGGCGCCCCACGTCCGGCTCTACAAGGGGCGCGGCTGCGACGTCTGCAACCAGCGGGGCTACAAGGGCCGGGTGGGCCTGTACGAGGTCATGCGGATGTCGGACGACCTGCGCGAGATGGTGCTGTCCGGCGCCTCCGCGTTCGACCTGCGCCGCAAGGCCCTCGAGGAGGGTATGATCGGCTTGCGGCAGTCGGGGCTGCAGAAGATCCGCGACGGCGTCACCACCATCGAGGAGGTGGTGCGCGAGACGGTGCTCTAGGGGACCCACTGCGAGAAGGGGTTTGCGACATGTCCGTCAGCCTGCATCAGCTGCTCAAGGCGATGGTCGACCAGGGGGGGACCGACCTCCACATCACGACCAACTCGCCCCCCATCATCCGCATCGACGGCGAGCTCAAGCCGCTCAACCAGCCGCCGCTGACCGCGGTCGACACCAAGAAGCTCGTCTACTCGGTCCTCACCGACGCCCAGAAGCACCGCTTCGAGGAGAACCTCGAGCTCGACATCTCGTTCGGCGTCAAGGGCCTGGCCCGTTTCCGCGCCAACATGTACATGCAGCGCGGGGCGGTGGCCGGGGCCTTCCGCCGGATTCCCTACGAGATCCTCGGCTTCCGCGAGCTCGGCCTGCCCGGGGCGGTGGAGGCGCTGTGCAACAAGCCGCGCGGCCTGGTCCTGGTCACCGGCCCCACCGGCTCCGGCAAGTCCACCACCCTGGCGGCGATGATCGACAAGGTCAACTCGGAGAAGCCGCTGCACATCATCACCATCGAGGACCCGGTCGAGTACCTCCACTCCCACAAGCGGGCGATGGTCAACCAGCGCGAGCTGCACTCCGACACCCTGTCCTTCCCCAACGCCCTCCGCTCGGTGCTGCGCGAGGACCCCGACGTGGTCCTGGTGGGCGAGATGCGCGACCTGGAGACGATCGAGTCCGCGCTCCGCATCGCCGAGACCGGTCACCTGACCTTCGCCACCCTGCACACCAACTCCGCCCCCCAGACCATCAACCGCATCGTCGACGTCTTCCCCGAGCACCAGCAGGCGCAGATCCGGGCCCAGCTCAGCTTCGTCCTGGAGGGCATCGTCTGCCAGTCGCTGCTGCCCAAGGCCTCGGGCAAGGGTCGCGCCCTGTGCTGCGAGATCCTGATCCCCAGCTCGGCCATCCGCAACCTGATCCGCGAGGACAAGGTCCACCAGATCTACTCGATGATGCAGACCGGCCAGCTCAAGCACGGCATGCAGACCTTCAACCAGTCCTTGGCCACCCTCTACCACCGCCGCATCATCAGCCTGCAGGTGGCGATGTCCTACTCCTCCCACCCCGACGAGCTTCAGGACATGATCAACCGGGGCGTCGGCGCCGTGAGCGAGACAGTCGCGGCCCCAGCAACAAGGAGGTCCTGACCCATGCCCAACTACGAGTGGAAGGGACGCGACAAGAACGGCAGCCCCGCGTCGGGCGTCCTCATCGGCGACTCCAAGGACGCCGTCATCGCCGCGCTGCGCCGCCAGGGGATCGTGGTCACCACGGTCAAGGAGAAGGGCGCGGAGATCGCCCTGCCCCGGATCGGCGGCGGCGTCTCGAGCAAGGACATCGCCATCTTCACCCGCCAGTTCTCGGTGATGATCGACGCCGGCCTGCCGCTCGTCCAGTGCCTCGACATCCTCGGCCAGCAGCAGGAGAACAAGGCGTTCCAGAAGGTCATCCTGCAGACCCGGCAGGACGTCGAGGCCGGCTCGTCGCTGGCCGAGGCGATGCGCAAGCACCCGCAGGCCTTCGACGACCTGTACGTCAACATGGTCGCGGCCGGCGAGGCGGGCGGTATCCTCGACACCATCCTGCAGCGCCTCGCCACCTACATCGAGAAGAACGTCAAGCTGAAGTCCCAGGTCAAGGCCGCGCTGATCTACCCGACCGCGGTCATCACGATCGCGATCATCGTGGTCTACGTCATCCTGTGGAAGGTCATCCCGGTCTTCGCCACCCTGTTCGAGGGCCTGGGCGGAACGCTGCCCTGGCTGACCCGGATTGTGGTCGCCTTCTCGAACTTCATCGGCCGCTTCTGGTGGTTGATCTTCCTCGTGGTGGGCGCGACCATCGTCTCCATCACCCAGTACTACAAGACCCCCGCCGGCCGCTACAACATCGACAAGATCATGCTCAAGGCGCCGATCATCGGCATGATCCTGCGCAAGATCGCGGTCGCCCGTTTCTGCCGCACGCTCGGCACCCTGCTGTCGTCGGGCGTCGCCATCCTCGAGTCGCTCGACATCACCGCCCGCACCGCCGGCAACGCCGTCATCGAGGAGGCCATCCTGGCCGTGCGCAAGGAGGTCGAGGAGGGCAAGACGGTGGCCGAGCCGCTCGCCCGCACCGAGCAGTTCCCGCCCATGGTGTGCCAGATGATCGGCGTCGGCGAGCAGACCGGCGCGATGGACACCATGCTGTCCAAGATCGCCGACTTCTACGAGGATGAGGTCGACCGCGCGGTCGAGGGCCTGATGTCGCTCATCGAGCCGGTGATCATCGCCTTCCTGGGCGTCACCATCGGCATCATCGTGGTCGCGATGTACCTGCCGATGTTCTCGCTCATCAGCCAGATCGGCTGATGACGTCGGGTCGCGACGCGACCGCCAGGGTGGGCGGGGCTCCGGCCCCGCCCGTTCCTTCACCCCACCCGAGCGGCCTGCGCTGGCTGATCGGCCTGCGCCTGGTCGTGATCTCGACCCTCTTCCTCGGCGCCCTCATCATCCAGGCCACGACCCGGATGATCCTGCCGCTGGCCGGCCTGTACGGCATCTTCCTCGCCGCCTACTGCCTGTCCCTGGTCCACCTCGTCCTCTACCTGCGGTCGGTCTCGAGCCGGGCCCAGATCTTCGTCCAGCTGCTCGGCGACATCGGCATCGTCACCGGCCTGGTCTACCTCACGGGCGGCGTCTACTCGCCCTTCTCCTTCCTCTACCTGACCGTGATCGCCGTGGCGGCGGTGCTGCTGCGCGGCGGCGGCCTGATCTTCGGCGGCCTGTCGGCGATCTGCTACGGCGTGCTGGTCGACCTCATGGTGTTCGGCATCCTGCCGGTCCCCCCCAACCTGCTCGGCACCCGGGTCGTGGTCCCCACCTCGCGCGTCCTCTACCAGCTGCTCATCCACGTCGTCGGCTTCGTCCTGCTGGCGGTCCTGGTGTCCTACCTGGCCGAGTCGCTGCGCACGGCCCACAACCGCTTGCGCGAGGAGCTGGAACGCTCCAGCCAGTTCGCCGCCCTGACCGCGCACGTCGTCCGTTCGATGCGGGCCGGCATCCTCGCCACCGACCTCGACGGGAGGGTGCTCCACCTCAACCCGGCCGGGGCCCGCATCCTCGCCGTCCCCAACCCCGAGGGCGTGACCGGCCGGCCGGTCGAGGTCATCATGCCCCTGGTCGGCCAGCGCTGGGGCCTGCTGCTGGCGCGCGCCGGCCAACGGTCGATGGGCCGGGTCGAGGGTCAGCTGGCGCCGAGCGGCAGCCGCCTCGGGCTGTCGATCGGCCCGCTCGAGGACGACACCGGCAACCCGGTCGGCTTCGTGGTCAACTTCCAGGACCTGACCGAGGTCGAGGTGGAGCTCGAGCGCCGCCGCCTCCAGGAACGGATGGCGGCGGTGGGCGAGATGGCCGCCCGGATGGCGCACGAGGTCAAGAACCCCCTCGCCTCGATCTCGGGCTCGGCCCAGGTGCTGTCGTCGCTGTCCGCGCTCGACGACACCGGCCGCCGCCTGCTGCGCATCGTCGTCGACGAGTCGCAGCGTCTGTCCGGCATCCTCGACGGCTTCCTCGACTTCGCCCGCCCCCGCCAGGCGACCCAGCAGCAGTGCGACGTGGCGTCCATGCTGCGCGACTGCATCGACCTGCTGCGCCGCTCACCGGAGACCCGGCCGCACCACCTCCTGACCCTCGACGCCCCTGACAGCCTGGTCGTCCTCGGCGACCAGCACCTCCTCCGCCAGGTGTTCTGGAACCTCTCGCGCAACGCCCTCCAGGCCATGCCGGATGGCGGCAGCCTGCGCATCACCGCCCGCGCCCTGGCCGAGAGCGCCGTCCTCGAGTGGGCGGACACCGGCCGCGGCATGCCGGAGGCGATCCGCCGGCGCGCCTTCGAGCCCTTCGTCACCGGCCAACCGGACGGCACCGGCCTCGGGCTGGCCGTGGTCTACGCCGCCATCCACGACCACCACGGCTCGGTCGACATCGCGAGCGAGCCCGGCCGGGGCACCACCGTGACCGTCGAGCTGCCGCGGCAGGTGACGGCATGAGCGGCGCCGCCGACCCTCGAGCCGCCGCGGCGCGGCCCCGGGCGGCCGGGCCGCGGTCGAGGTGAGGTCATGGACGCAGGCCGCATCCTGGTGGTCGACGACGAGCGCTCGATCCGGGAGTTCCTGACCATCGTCCTCGAGCAGCAGGGCTACTCGGTGCTCGCCGCCGACGCGGTCCAGCCGGCCATCGCCATGTTGGGGCGGGAGCGGTTCGACGTCGTGATCTGCGACCTCAAGCTGCCGGACGGCACCGGCCTGGCGGTGCTGGAGGAGGCCCGGCGCCGGCAGCTCGACGCCCGCTTCATCATCATCACCGCCCACACCACGCCGCAGCACGCCCTCGAGTCGCTCCGCGCCGGCGCCGCCGAGTACCTCTCCAAGCCGTTCGACGTCGAGGACCTGAAGCTGATCCTGAACAAGCTCGTGCGCGGCCGCCGGGTCGCCCCGGCGGCAGGCGAGCTGCCCGAGATGCTGGCCTCCAGCCCGGCCATGCAGCGCATCCTCGACATGGTGCCACGGGTCGCCGCGACCCCGTCGACGGTGCTCATCACCGGCGAGAGCGGCACCGGCAAGGAGCTGCTGGCGCGCGCCATCCACGCCGCCTCGGGCCGGGCGGGGGGCCCGTTCCTGTCGGTCAACTGCGGCGCCGTTCCCGAGGGGTTGCTGGAGTCCGAGCTCTTCGGCCACGCCCGTGGCTCCTTCACCGGCGCCATCCGCGACCACGTCGGCCTGTTCGCCCAGGCCTCGGGCGGCACCATCTTCCTCGACGAGGTCGGCGAGCTGACCCCCATGACCCAGGTCAAGCTGCTGCGCGTGCTGCAGGAGCACCGGGTGCGGCCGGTCGGCGGCAGCCGCGAGGTCGAGGTCGACGTCCGGGTCATGGCCGCCACCAACCGCGATCTGGAGAGCGAGGTCGACGGGGGTCGATTCCGCGACGACCTCTTCTACCGCCTCAACGTCATCCACCTCCACCTGCCGCCTCTGCGGCGCCGGGGCGACGACCTGCCGCGGCTCGCCCGCCAGTTCGTGGCCCGCACCTGCGAACGCTTCGGCATCCCCCCCAAGCGCCTGACACCCGACGCGATCCGCGTTCTGCAGGCCTACTCGTGGCCGGGCAACGTGCGCGAGCTGGAGAACGTCATCGAGCGCACGGTCGCCCTCGAGCCGGGCGAGATCATCTCCTCCGGCAGCCTGCCCGAGCACCTGCGGGGCTCGCCGAGCGAGGCGCGGGTCGACCACTTCGCCCTGCCCGAGGAGGGGGTCGACCTCGAGGAGTTCCTGGACGGCGTCCGCCTCAGCTTGATGCGGCAGGCGTTGGAGCGGTCCGAGGGGCAGCAGAAGCGCGCCGCCGACCTCCTCCGCCTGTCCTATCGCGCCTTCCGCTACCACGCCGAGAAGCTCGGTCTGGTGCGCGACGAGGAGGGTCGAACATGATCGCTCGCCCGAGCCCCAACCGGACACCCGGCGGCCGCCGCCTGCCGCGGCTCGCCCACCTGTCGCTGGTGGCCGCGGCGCTGGTCGCCTGCGGGCCGACCGCCCCCCCGGCGGCGGCG
>CAYTJW010000196.1:0-8039 GCA_964438135.1 uncultured Thermoanaerobaculia bacterium | reverse complement strand
CGGCGATGTCGCGGGGGTCGGCCGGGTCGACGTAGACCCCGGCCTCCCCCGCCACCTCCGGCATCGACGAGCGGTCCGAGGTCACCACCGGCGTGCCCGAGGCCATGGCCTCGAGCAGCGGCAGGCCGAAGCCCTCCAGCCAGGACGGGAACAGCAGCGCGTCGGCGCGGCGGTAGAGACCGGGCAGGGCGGCTCGCGCCACGTAGTCGAGCTGGGTGACGCGGGCTCGCACCGGCGAGGCCTCGAGCTCCCGCCGCATCGCCTCGGTGTGCCAGCCCCAGCGCCCGACCAGCAGCAGCCGGCCGGGGTACCCCTCGGCCGCGAGCAGGGCGAAGGCGCGCAGCACGGCGACGACGTTCTTGCGCGGCTCGAGGGTGGAGACGAACAGCAGGTAGCGCTCGGGCAGGTCGGCCCCGAGCGCCGGCTCGGCGGCGACGAAGGCGGGGTCGAGCCCCTCGTGCACGGTGTGCACCCGGCGGGGGCTGACGCCGAGGTGGCGGACCAGGTCGGCGGCGGTCGCGTCCGACACCGCCAGCAGCCGGGAGGAGCGGAACAGGGTGTCCGGCAGCTCGCGGCGCAAGCCGGCCAGGGTCTCGGTCGCCACCACCTCGGGCATGGCGGCGAAGGCCAGGTCGTGCACCGTCGCCACCGCGGTCGGCCCGTACGGCAGCTGGTCGGGGTGGAGGAAGAAGTTGGGCGCCCACAGCGCGTCGTTGCCGTCGAGGGTGCGCAGGAGCGGCTCGACGACGCCCCGCAGCACGGCCAGGGTCGGTCCCACCGGCAGGGCGAAGCCGGCCGGCAGCTGGTGCACCCGGAGGCGGAGCCGGCGGTCGCCCGGGACGTCGGGCGCCGGCTGCTCGGTTGCGGCCAGGAAGGTCCGCGCGTAGAGGTTGAAGCGCAGCCCGTCGTCGCGCCGGTCGAGGGCCGCGAGCAGGTGCCACTCGTACCAGCCGACGCCGGTCTTGGCCTCGCAGAAGGGGTAGACGTCGACCCCGACCGCGGCCTCCTCGGCCCCCTCCACCGCCCGCCGCTGGAAACGCCGCCAGCGCTCCCGCAGCGTCCCCGCCACGTCGCGCAGGACGTGGCCGAGGAAGCGCAGGGTCTCGCCCCACCGTCCCGCCATGGTCGCGCATGGTACCCGATCCCGGTCGCCTGCCGCCGCTGCTACCATCGGCCCATGAGCACCCTCCTCCACGAGCACCGCGACGGCCCCCTGCTGACTCTCACCCTCTCCGACCCGGCGCGCGCGAACCCGCTCTCGGCCGAGCTGGTCGAGGCCCTGACCTGCGCCCTCGCGGCCTCGGCCGCGGACCCGGGGCTGCGGGCGGTGGTGCTGACCGGCGCCGGCAAGCACTTCTCCGCCGGCGCCGACCTCGCAGCCCTCGAGCGGATGGCAGCGGGCGGCGACGTGGCCGCCAACGAGGCCGACTCGCGCCGCTTCGAGGCGCTCTACGCCGCCCTCCTCGGCCACCCCAGGCTGACCGTGGCCGCGGTCCGGGGCGCCGCCATCGCCGGCGGCTGCGGCCTCGCCACCGCCTGTGACCTGGTGGTGGCCGAGCGCTCGGCCCGCTTCGCCTACACCGAGGTCAAGATCGGCTTCGTCGCCGCCCTGGTCTCGACCTTCCTCACCCGCCGTGTCGCCGGCCACGTCGCCCGGGCGCTGCTGCTCGACCCCGAGCCCCTGCCCGCCGAGCGGGCCTGCGCCCTCGGCCTGGTCGACGAGGTGGTGGAGGACGGCGAGGCCCTCGACCGCGCCCGCGAGCGCGCCCTGGCCATCTGCCGCAAGGCGTCCCCGTCGGCCCTCGCCGCCACCAAGAGGCTGCTCAACGACACCGTCGGCCTGCCCTGGCGCGAGGCGTTGACCCTGGCGGCCGCGGCCAACGTCAGCCAGCGCTCGGAGCCCGACTGCCGCCGCGGCGTGCGCGCCTTCCTCGCCACCAAGTCCACCCCGGACTGGCTGGAGGGGGGAGAGGCGTAGCTGTCAGCCGGGCGGGGCGGGCAGGATCGCCACCGTCACCGGCTCGGACCACGGCGATCGCCACTCGCCGTCGAAGCAGTCGCGGACGGCCCGGACCCGGTACTCGACGGTCGCGCCCCACTCCGGCCAGGCGATCACCTCGACGCTGGTGCCGTCGACCCGGTCCGCGGCCACCAGCCGCTCGCACGGGGAGGGCTCGAGGGTGCAGCGCTCGAGGCGGTAGAAGTCGACCCCCGCCACTTCCGCCCAGCTCAGCTCGAAGCGCTCGCCGCCCACCACCGAGGCCGGCGCGGTCAACCCCGCCGGCGCCCCCGGCGCGGCGCACGGCGCGACCACGTCGAGCACGAGCTCGACGGTCGCCGTCCCATGACCGTCGCCGACGTGGAGAGTCACCGGGTGACTGCCCGGCTCGGACCAGGTGTGGACGACCTCGGGCGCGGTCGAAGACCGGTCGTCGCCCAGCTCCCAGCGCCAGCGGTCAGGGGGCGGGTCGGAGCGGTCGAGGAGGGCGACCGGCTCGCCCGCCACGGCCACCGGCGGCCGCCAGGTGAAGGCGGCGGCGAGCGACTCGCTCCCCTCGCAGCGGCTGCGGGCGATGAGACCGGCCGAGCCGGCGACGACCGGGCCGCACGGTCCCGGCGCCGCCGAGAGCAGGTCGCCGTGGAGCCCGGTCGGCTCGAGAACGAAGTGCATGCCGTCCGCGCTCTCGAGCAGGGTGCCGTTCGCGCCGGTGACCACGAAGCCGTCGCCGACCCGGTCCACGCCGAGCAGGTCGCTGGTCGTGCCCGATCTGCGCTCCTCCCAGGCCAGGCCGTCCTGGCTGCTCAGGATCGCGCCGCCGAGGCCGACCACCACGAAACGGCCGGCGGCGAACGCCACGTCCCGCCAGGAGCCCTGGACCGGTAGCTCGACCCCCTCCCAGGTCGCGCCGTCGGCGCAGCGGATCACCGGCGGGTCGATCGCGGCCACCGCGACCAACGTCGAGCCGTCGGAGGCCACGCCCCTGACCCAGGAGTCGCCGGTGGTCTCGCTCACCTGCCAGGTCACACCGTCGGCGCTGGTGGCGAGCAGGGGCCAGCCGACGGCGAAGAACCGGCTCCCGTCCCAGGTGACGACGAAGAACTCGTCCATCCTGGCGCGCCAGCCGAGGTCGGGGAAGCTCCACGTGACTCCGTCTCTGCTGGTGGCGACGGCGGCCCGCCAGTCGGCCTCCCAACCTCCCCGCACCCAGGCCGTGCCCGCGGCGACGAAGCGCCCGCCGCCGGCGGCCAGCCCTGCCGGCAGGAACGCGGTTCCCGGGGGGGACGGCAGCGGCTGCGGGTCCGACCACGCCGCGCCGTCCTCGCTCCTGAGGACCACCGGTGCCATGTCCCACCCCGCCTCGTCGTCGTCCCGCGACAGCGCGACCAGGGGCCCGCCGCAGCCGGCCAGCTCGAGCGGCGCCTCGGTCAGGCCGGTCGCGCGCCGCCAGTGCTCCGCGTCCGGGCTCGTGGCGACCTGGCCACCGGGACCGACCGCCACCGCGCCGGCCGGGCCGCAGGCCACCGCCACGAGCTGGACCTGCTGCGCCGCGCTCGGCGTCTCCCACCACTCCACCCCGTCGGGGCTCGAGCTGTGGCGGCCGCCCCAGCTGGCGCCCACCCAGCGGTCCCGGCACCAGCGGACCTCCTGCGGCCAGTGGTGGAGATGCCCGTACCCCCACCTCGGCCCGGCGGGATCGGTCAGGCGGCCGGCGGCGACCGTGGCGCGGAGCGGACCGTCCAGCGCGCCGCCCAGCACCACCCTGTCGCCGTGGGCGGCAACGAACGAGAGGTCGCCCCAGAGCATCAGGCGTGCGTCGACCGCGGCCCAGCTCCGGGCATCGCGGCTCGCGACCACGGTGCCCCACCACCCGACCGCGTCGCCGACCGCGACGAAGGCCGAGTCGGCCCAGGCCGTGTCGTTGAGGTCGACCGCGACCCCGGAGTCGGCCGGCTGCCAGCCCGCGCCGTCGGTCGAGACCAGGATCGTGCCCGCCTCGCCCACCGCCACCAGCAGGCCGGCCGGGCCGGCGGTGACCCCCTCGAGGCGGGCGCCGGTGGGGGTCGCCTCGAGGCGCCAGGCGGCGCCGTCCGGGCTGGTCAGCACGGTGCCCCCCTCGCCCACGGCGACGAAGGCGCGGCCGCTCCAGGTCACGGCCCTCAAGGCCGCCGTGGTGGGGGAGGGCGCCACCGCCCAGGCCACGCCGTCGGCCGCGACCAGGACCGTGCCGGCCTCGCCTACCGCCACGCACCCCGGCGGCCCGCACGCCACCCCCGCGAGGTCGGCCGAGGTCGGCAGGGGGTTGACCAGCTCCCACTCGCGCGCCGGCAGCGCGGTCGCGGCGGCGACCAGGAGCAGGCTCCCGGCGAGGCAGCGGAGGCGGGTGCCCATCTCTCCCCCTGGCGTCCTCGCCCCAGTCTACCCCCTCGAGGAGAGTCCGGGCGCCGGGCCCTCAGGGCGGCGGCAGCGGCTCCGCCACCGCCAGCACCCCGTCGCCGGTGAGCTCGTCCCGCACCACCGCGAAGCCGACGAAGGGGCAGCGCAGGTGGTCGGTGGTGAGAGTCGCGGCCCCGGTGTGCACCTCGGCCGCGCCGACCGCGGCGAACACGTCGGCCACGGTCCGCGCCGCGCGCGGCGGGAGGTCCACCGCCAGCTCGCCGAGCCCCTCGCCGTTCGCGCCCTCGACCGCCACCTCCACCGTCATCGCCTCGGTGCACAGGCTGACCAGGCCGAGGTCGGTGGTCGTCGCGCCCGAGCGCTCGAGTCCCACCAGCCGGCCGAGCGCGAAGTGCCACACGGCCGCCGCCGCGGGCACCGCCGGCGCCCCGTGGCCGACGCTGCCGGCCGCGGTCCGAGCCCAGGTGCGGCCGCCGCCGACCACGGTCCGGGCGCTCGGCACGACCTCGAGGGCGGCCTCCCCATCGAGGCCGAAGAGCGTGCCGAGGGCGTCGTCGACGCGCACGGTGCCGCCCGCCGCGACCTCGACCGAGACCGCCGCCGCCAGCGGCCCGTCGGCGCCGAGGGGGGTGATGGCGCAGCTCACCGACTCGGCGCCGATGCTGGTCAGGGCGAGCTCGGTCTGCCATGCCCGGGAGGCCCCGTCGGTGCGGTGAAGCACGCCCGGCACCACCAGCCCCGGGCTGGCCGGCGCCAGCCACAGCAGCCTGGTGTTGCTGTACGCGTCGACTGCCGCCAGCACCTTGGTCCCGTCCCAGGCGAGGTCCGTGGCCTCCTTGACCGAGCCGACCCGGCCCCAACCGGCAGGGCTGATCGGGTGCCACGGCCAGCCCTCCACGCTCTCGACGAAGCCTCCCTGCCAGGCGACGAAGCGGTCACCGGCCCACACCACTCGGCTGAAGTCGGCGGCCGTGTTGTGGCGGGCCCACAGCAGGCCGTCGGCCGAGGTCGCCGCGTCGTCCCCGACCGCCACCGCGGCGGCGCCGCTCCAGGCCAGGTCGTCGAAGCCCCAGTGGTCCGCCCGGAAGGTCGCGTCCCAGTGGCTGCCGTCGGTGCTGGCGTAAAGGTGGCACGAGTCGGGCTCGCCCAAGCAGCCGCCATCCGTCGCCGCCCAGCGCGCGCCGAACCAGTCGACCGCGACCAGAGGGTCGAGGCCCGCCGGGTGCTCCACCTGCCAGGCAACCCCGTCGGCGCTGCGGGCCACTCCTGATCCGACCGCCAGCCACTCGCCGCCGTTCCACGCCAGGTCGGTGAGGTACATGCTCTCCAGCCGCTGCTCCTGCCAGGTCGTCCCGTCGGTGCTGCGCGCAACCGTCGCGCCGCCCACGGCCACCAGCTCGCGACCGTTCCACCGCACCGCCCCGCCCCGCAAGCCCTCGGCCCCGCGCTCCTGCCAGGTCCGGCCGTCGCGGCTCGAGCTCACGCCGTAGTCCGCGGCAAGGTACAGCCCGGCGCCGAAGCCGACCCGCTCCGCCCGCCGCGGGCCGACGAGCGCGCTCCACTCCGGCGGCGGCCCCGCGGCGAGCCGGGTCACGGCGTCGCCCGAGGCCCGGTCGAGGAGCCGCGACCAGGCCACGAAACGGCCCTCGGCCACTCCCCTTTGTACTCGCGCTGACGCGACCCGGACGGTGTCGAGGCCGAGCTCGCCGAGGACGTCGGCGACGGTCGCCGAGCCGTATGGGGGGAGGACCAGGACGGTGCGACCGAGCGAGGCCCCATCCGCACCGAGGAGCTCGACCTCCACATCGACCGGGTCCCGGCCCGGGTTGCAGGCGCCGACGTCGCTGGCGAGCTCGCCAACGCGCTCGAGGCCGGGCAGGTAGCGCCACGCGACGTCGCTGACCGCGTCAGCGACCGGCACGGCGGCGACCGTCTCGGCGCCGAGTGGCCCGCGGGTCTCGGCCCGCACCTCCAGCTCCCAGTCCGAGCCCAGAAGCAGGCCGCACTCGGCCGGCGCCCCGGGGATGCGACCGAGCACGTCGTCCACCACCAGCCTCTGGCCCGGCGCGAGCTCGAGGAGCAGGAGCTTGCCCAGCGCCGGCGCGCCGTCGAGCGGCAGCACGGCGACCGTGTTTGGGTACGGGGCGCGGCTCGCGAGCGTGAGGTCAGTCGCCGCCGGCCGGTCGCCGGTCGCGCGCACGGCGACCGGCACCAGCTGCCGGACGCGGCCCGGCTGGGCCACGGTCGGCACGATTTCGACCTCGACCGGCGCCGACCAGGCCGACGCCCAGAAACCGTCGAAGCAGGCCCGCCGCGACCGCACCCGGTAGGCGACCTCGTGCCCGGACACCGCGGCCTCGACGTCGGTCAGGCTGGTCTCGGCGGTCCACCGCCGATAGGTCCAGCACTCGGCGCGCGGCTCGGGCAAGCACTTCACCCGCTCCACCTCGTAGTCGGTGGCGCCCGCGACCGGGTCCCAGCTCAGGGTCACCGGCTCGTACAGGCCCACCCGGGCCGGGGCGAGGAAGCCGCCGGGCACGGCCGCCGCGTCGCACGGCTCGAGGACCTCGACCGGGGCGGACGCCACGGCGGTGACCGCGCCAGACCCCACCGCGAGAGTGACCGGGTAGGTCCCGGCCTCGGCCCACGCGTGCGTCACCCCGGGCCCGGTCGCGGCCGCGCCGTCGCCGAGCTCCCAGCGCCACCGGTCCGGCCTCGGCTCCGATCGGTCGACGAGCGCCACCGGCTCCCCCGCCAACGCCACCGGCGGCCGCCAGGTGAAGAGGGCCTCGAGCGGCCCCTCCCCGTCGGCGCAGCGGCTGCGGGCCATGAGGCCGGCGCGACCGGCGACGACGAGGCCGCAGGGCGCCGGCGCGGCGGACAACAGGTCGCCGTGGAACCCGGTCGGCTCGAGCCGCCAGGTCACGCCGTCCGCGCTCTCGAGGACGGTGCCGTCGGCCCCGGTGACGACGACGGCGTCCCCGACCCGGTCCACGCCGAGCAGGTCGGCGGTCGTGCCCGACGGGCTGACCTCCCACGCCAGTCCGTCCGGGCTGGTCAGGATCGCACCGCCGACGCCCACCAGCACGAAGCGGCCGGCGGCGAAGTTCAGGTCCCGCCAGTACCCCTCGACCGGCAGCTCGACCCGCTGCCAGGTCGCGCCGTCGCCACAGCGCGACAGCCAGCTCATGCCCAGGGAGAGGAGGGTCGACCCGTCCGAGGCGACCGCGCTCGCCCAGTCCCCGCCCGAGGTCTGGTGGCGCTCCCAGGTCAGGCCGTCCGGGCTGGTGAAGACGAAGGTGCCGTCGAGGGCGACGAAGCGGCTGCCGTCGAAGGTCACGGCGTCGAGGCTCCAGGCGCGGTCGAGCGTCTGGAAGACCCAGGCGACCCCGTCGCTGCTGGTCATCACGCCGGGCGTGCCCCACTCCCAGCCGCTCAGTGTGCCGGCGATCACGAAACGGCCGGCGCCGCAGGCCAGGCCGACCGGCTGGAAGGCGTCCACCGGCAGCGGCGCCGGGGCGGACCAGGCGGCGCCGTCCGGGCTGGCGAGGACCACCGGCGCCATGCCCCACCACGCCTCGTCGTCGTCCCGCGACAGCGCGACCAGGGTCCCGCCGCAGCCGGCCACCTCCAGCGGCGCCTC
>CAYTJW010000195.1:0-8064 GCA_964438135.1 uncultured Thermoanaerobaculia bacterium | reverse complement strand
CCTCGCCAGCAGGGCGACGCGGATGTTGCCGCCCGGCTGGCCGCCGTCGTGGTTGTCGACCGGGTCCACCTGACGCCAGAGGTAGCGCGGGCCGCCGGCGGCGACCACGGCCTCGGTCAGCCGCGCCAGGGTCGCCGCGGCGGAGACGACGCCGTCGTCGGCCGGGCCCGAGTCGTCCTGGATCTCCTGCACGGCGACCAGGTCGGGGCCGGCCAGGTTGACCGCGATCACCCGCGCCACCGCCGCCACCTCCTCGGCCGACGCCACGGTCGACAGGTTGTGGACGTTGAAGGTGGCCACGGTCAGGGCGCCCGGCCCGGAGACGAGCGCCGTGGTCTCGGCCCCGCGGTCGCCCGCGACCACGGTCGGGACGGCCCCGGTGACCAGCAGGCGGAAGGAGCCGCTCTCGTAGCCGAGGATCCCCTCGAGGGCGCCGTCGAGGCGGTCGCCGACGGCCAGGGCCGGCAGCGGGGCGCCGTCCAGACGGCGCACGACCAGGCGGTCGGCGTCGCTGCTGTCCTCGGTCGCCACCACGCCGCCGCGCGGCGACCTCAAGCCCGGGGAGCCCGGGCGGCGAGGGGTCACGGCCGCCTCGCCCCGCTCGCCGGTCGGCCCGACCACCGCGGGCGAGGGCAGTCTCACCCGCATGCCCTCCAGGCTCTCGAGGGCGTCGAGGCCGTCCGCGAGGGGCTCGAAGGAGGCCAGGCCGTCGTCGTCGTAGACCGCCACCGGCAGCTGCCGACCCCCCTCCCCGAGCACCGCCGGCGGCGGCAGCGGGTGGCCGGACGCCAGGACCCCCACCGTCGCGCCGACGAGGGCGGTGAGCGGCAGGTCGTCCCCGTCGCCCAGCTCCGCCACCCGGCCGACCACCGCCACCAGGTCCCCGGCGACGGGCACGGCCTGGCCCGGCGCCGGTCTCACCAGCAACCCCTCGGACGTGGCGAGGTCGTCGTCCGGCTGGTCCGCCTCGACCCAGAGCGAGCCGTTCGGGGCGGCCGCCGTCACCACGGCCCTCGTCTCGACCCGCTCGCCGGCCAGTGGCGACAGGTGGCCCTTGCCCTGGATGTCGTGCACGGCGGCGAACACCGCCGGCGGCTCCAGACCACCGACCGCGAACGCCAGCACCTGGGTCACCTGCGAGCCGTGGTTGAAGTTGTCGTCGCTGGCCACCAGCAGCAGCCGGCGGCCGTCGGCGAGGACCGGCCCCAGGGCCATGGCCTCGAGGTTGTCGACCGGCACGCCGAGGGTCGCGAAGTCCAGCAGCAGTCTCTTGTCGGCCGGCTGCGGCGCGACCGGCAGCTCGGCGACGCCGGGGAACGCCGCCACGTCGGTGGCGTCGTCGAGCCGGACCTCCCACAGCCGCACGCGGTTGCCGGCGGCGGTGGAGAAGCCGCGTTCGAGCGCCAGCAGCCGCCGCCGGTCGAGGGCCACCAGCTCGGCCAGGCCGTTGCCCGACCAGCCCCCGGGCGGGGCGGGGTCGACGGGGTAGAGGTACTCCTCGACCGGCCCGCCGGCGGGGGGCAGCAGCAGCAGCCGCGCCGGGCCGGCGCCCGCCACGCCGGCCTCGGGGCCGTCCTGCACCAGCGCGTTCTCGAGCCCGGCCACCAGCGTGCCGTCCGGCGCCACCGCCAGGCTCTCGAAGGCCAGGTTGTGGCGCACGCCCATGCCGGGGCGGGGCGAGAAGTGCTCCGGCAGCTCGACCGAGCCGACCACGCGGCCGTCACGGCTCAACCGGTGGATGAACGGCGGCGTCAGGCTGCGGCCGTTGCCCTCCGACGACGCCAGCAGCGTCCCGTCGCCGGCGATGGCGACCGCCTCGAGGTCGAGAGAGCCCTCCGGCAGCCGCTCGCCCGCGGCCGACACGACCGGGGTCATGGCCGCCACCCGCACCCCGCCCGGCGAGAGCCGGCCGCCCGGGAGGCTGACCTCGAGGGTGTAGAAGCGGACCGGCCCGTACTCGCCCTTGTCGTCGGAGACCGCCAGCCAGTGCCCCGAGGCCGCGTCCCAGGCCAGGCCGGACAGACCGCCGACCGGGCAGCCGCCGAGGCCGATGTCGCTCGGGACGAGGTCCTGGCCGAGCAGCTCGAGCCGCAGCTCGGCCGCGCCGATCGGGGCGACCACCGCCAGCAGGGCGACCAGCGCCCCTCGGTGGATCAGGCGCACCGCGACCCCGCCGGCCATCCGGCCATCAGTCGAGCGCCGCGGTCAGGCGGTCGAGCATCGCCTGCTCCTCGTCGGAGACCCGGCCCATGCCGAGGAACCCCCCCGCCGCCTGGGCCACGGTCCGCGCCCGGTCGAGGATCTCGGCGCGGAACGCGGCCCGCATCTCCGGCGGCAGGGACCCGACGAAGGCCGTGGCGTACTCCCGCCACACCTCCATCAGACGCCGGTCGGGCGGGCGTTCGAGCCAGGTCTCCAGCAGCTCGTAGGGGACCGACCCGTCCTCGATGCCGCGCTCCGCCGCGGCCCTGAGGATGGCCTCCCGCTCCCCCGGTTGGATCTTGCCGTCGGCCCACGCCACCTCGACCAGCGGCACGAGAAAGAAGGCGGCGGCGCGCTCGACCGTGACCTCCAGCTCGACCAGGCGGTCGAGGACCCCCTCGGTCTGGATGCCGGTCGCCTTGGACAGGGCCTCCCGCCGCTCTCTCCTCGCCGTCTGCTCGCGGAGCTCGCGCAGCAGACGCTGGTTCTGCTCGGCGAAAAAGGCCTCCTCGAGGTCCCTGCCCCGACCCCCGAACAGCTCGTCGTTGGCCATCATCCCCCCCGCCAGCAGACCGGATTATCGCACAGCGAGGGCAGGAGCGATCGGCTGGCAGATCAGCTGTCAGCCGACAGCTGTCCGCCTCCCCCGCCCACCCGGCGGCGGTGGCGGGAGCTGACAGCTGAAAGCTGAAAGCTGACAGCTGAAAGCTGAAAGCTGACAGCTGAAAGCTTAGAATGGCCGCTCGTCGCCGGCGGCAGCGCCGGCCGGGGAGAGAGACCATGCCCGAGCACCGCTACGACCCATCCGTCGTCGAGCCCAGGTGGCAGGCCGTCTGGGCGGAGCGCGGGGTCTTCCGCACCCCGAGCGACCCGGCCGAGCTGGCCCGGAAGCCGAAGTTCTACGTCCTCGACATGTTCCCCTACCCGTCCGGCGCCGGCCTCCACGTCGGCCACCCGGAGGGCTACACCGCCACCGACGTCGTCGCCCGGCTGAAGCGGATGCAGGGCTACAACGTCCTCCACCCGATGGGCTGGGACGCCTTCGGCCTGCCGGCGGAGCGGGCGGCGGTGCGGGACGGGACCCACCCGGCCCTGATCACCCGCCGCAACGTCGACACCTTCCGCCGCCAGATCCAGCGCCTCGGCTTCAGCTACGACTGGGAGCGCGAGGTGTCGACCGCCGACCCGTCGTACTACCGCTGGACGCAGTGGATCTTCCTCAAGCTGTACGAGCGCGGCCTCGCCTACCTGGCCGACGTGCCGGTCAACTGGTGCCCGGCCCTGGGCACGGTGCTGGCCAACGAGGAGGTCAAGGACGGGCGCTACGTGGAGACCGGCGACCCGGTCGAGCGCCGGTCGATGCGGCAGTGGATGCTCAGGATCACGGCCTACGCCGAGCGCCTGCTCGCGGACCTCGACTCGGTCGACTGGCCGGAGAGCGTCAAGGAGATGCAGCGCAACTGGATCGGCCGGAGCGAGGGCGCCGAGGTGGTCTTCCGGGTGGCGGGCGGGGATCTCTCCTTCACCGTCTTCACCACCCGCCCCGACACCCTCTTCGGCGCCACCTACTGCGTGCTCGCCCCCGAGCACCCGCTGGTCGAGCGTCTCACCACCGACGCCCAGCGCGGGGCGATGGCTGCGTACGTGGCCGAGGCAACGCAGAAGAGCGAGCTCGCCCGCACCGACCTGGCCAAGGACAAGACCGGCGTCTTCACCGGCTCCTTCGCCGTCAACCCGGCCAACGGCGAGGAGATCCCGATCTGGGTCGCGGACTACGTGCTGCTGTCCTACGGCAGCGGCGCGATCATGGCCGTGCCCGGCCAGGACCAGCGCGACTGGGACTTCGCCCGGGTCTACGACCTGCCCATCATCCGCACCGTCGAGCCGCCGGCGGACTTCCAGGGCGAGGCCTACCTGGGCGACGGCCCGGCCGTCAACAGCGGCTTCCTCGACGGCCTCGGGGTCGCGGCGGCCAAGGAGCGCATGACGGCCTGGCTCGAGGACCAGGGCCTCGGCCGGCGCACGGTGCAGTACAAGCTGCGGGACTGGCTGTTCTCCCGCCAGCGGTACTGGGGGGAGCCGTTCCCGGTGGTCCACACCGCCGACGACGAGGTGGTGCCGGTGCCGTTCGACTGGCTGCCGGTCGAGCTGCCGCCGGTCGACGAGTACCGGCCGACCGACGACGGCCGGCCGCCGCTGGCGCGGGCGGGGGCGTCGTGGCTCGAGGTGACCCTGCCCGACGGCCGACCCGCCGTGCGCGAGACCAACACCATGCCGCAGTGGGCCGGCTCGTGCTGGTACTACCTGCGCTTCGTCGACCCCGCCAACGACCGCCAGCCGTGGTCGGCCGAGGCCGAGCGGTACTGGATGCCGGTCGACCTCTACGTCGGCGGCGTCGAGCACGCCGTCCTCCACCTGCTGTACGCCCGCTTCTGGCACAAGGTGCTCTACGACTGCGGCCTGGTGCACACGGTCGAGCCCTTCCAGCGCCTCTTCAACCAGGGCATGATCCTGGCCCACTCCTACCAGGACCGGGCCGGGCGCTACTACCACCCCGACGAGGTGGTCGACGACGACGAGGGGGACGGCGTCGCCCGGCACCGGGAGACCGGCGCGGAGCTCCAGGTGCAGGTCGAGAAGATGTCCAAGTCCAAGCTCAACGTCGTCAACCCGGACGACGTCATCGCCGCCCACGGCGCCGACGCGATGCGCCTCTACGAGCTCTTCATGGGCCCGCTCGAGGTGCAGAAGCCCTGGCAGATGAAGGACGTGGAAGGGGTCTCGAGGTTCCTGCAGCGGGTCTGGCGGCTGGTCGTCGACGAGCGCAACGGCGAGCTCAACCCGCGCCTGGTCGACGCCCCGGGCGAGTCCGAGCCGGCCCTGTGGCGGACCCTGCACAAGACCGTCAAGAAGGTCCTGGCCCACACCGAGTCGCTGCAGATGAACACCGGCATCGCCCAGATGATGGTCTTCGTCAACGAGGCGACCGCGAGCCCGACCCTGCCGCGGGCGACGGTCTCCACCTTCCTCCGCGCCCTGGCCCCCTACGCCCCCCACCTGTGCGAGGAGCTGTGGCACCGGCTGGGCGAGCCGGGCCTGGTCGCCCAGGCCGCCTGGCCGGCGCACGACGAGGCGCTGTGCCTCGACGACGAGATCACGGTCGTGGTGCAGGTCAACGGCAAGAAGCGCGACGAGCTCGCGGTCGCCCGCGGCACCGACGCCACCACCCTCGAGCGCCTCGCCCTGGCCACCGACTCGGTTCAGCGCCACCTCGCGGGCCGGGCGCCGAAGCGGGTCGTGGTCGTCCCCGACCGGCTGGTCAACGTGGTGGGCTGAGAGCCTCCCGACCCACCACCACCAGGCTGCGGTCGTCGTGCAGCGGCTCCGTGCCGCGGAACGCCTCCAGCTCGGCCACCAGCCGCCCGTGCAGGGCCGCGACCTCGCCGCCGGCGCCCACCACCTGGCGCAGGCGGTCGAAGCCGAAGGCCTCGCCGGTCGGCGCCAGCTCCTCGGGCGCACCGTCGGTGTAGAGCACGAGCAGGTCGCCCGCCGCCACCACCGTCTCGCCCAGCTGCGGCTCGAGCTCGACCCGCATGCCGAGCGGCGGCGCCCCGCGCCCCAGCTCCTCGACCGCCCCCGAAGCCCGCCGCAGCAGCGGGTAGGGGTGGCCGGCGCAGACGTACTCCAGGCGCCCGGTCGGCGGGTCGAGCAGGCCGTAGAACAGGGTCATGAAGGAGCGCCGGTCGCCGACCCGCAGCAGGGCGCGGTTGACCACCGCGGCCACCGCCGCCGGCGCCGCGTCCGCGTCCATGGCGAGGCGCAGGGCGGTGTTGGCCACCGCCATCAGCAGCCCGGCGGCGATGCCGTGGCCGGAGGCGTCGCCGACCACCAGGGCGAGCCTCCCGTCCGCCGCCGGCAGGAAGTCGAGGTAGTCGCCGCCGATGGTGTTGGCGGTCGAGGACGAGAACATGAACCGGTAGCCCGGGACCTCGGGCGGGAAGCGCGGCAGCAGGTCGCGCTGCAGGGCCCGCGCCACCTCCAGCTCGTCCCGCACCACCACCCGGTCGGCGAGCTCCAGCACCAGCAGCAGGACCAGGCCGGCCACGGCCAGGAGCAGGAGCGGCGACGGCAGCGCCAGCACCTCGCGGCCGCCGATCTCGAGGTTGGCCTGGAGGCCGAAGCCGGTCGCCACCAGGCAGGCCAGGAACAGGAGCCGGCGGGCCGGGCTGAGCTTGCCCGAGACGCCGACGAAGAACAGCCTCCACCAGTGCCACAGGCGGGGCAGGAGCCTGGTCGGCGCCGGCTCCATGGCCTGGTCGCGGGTCAGCACCCCCCACGCCCGGCTGGCGTCCCGGCCCAGCTCCTGGGGGACGCGAGCCGGGTCGAGACCGTCGGTGTACCCGCGCACCGCCCCGGCCACCCGGTCCAGCTGCCGCCCGACCCGACGCCGCAACGACCTCATCCCCCCGAAGATACTACGGCCGGCGGGGGCCGGGGTTCGGGGGGCGTGGACGGCGACCAGAGCTCGGCCTGGACGCGGACCGCGGACAGCGGTCAGATGCGGTCAGCTCCCCCGCCCGCCCGGGGTGACCGCGGCGAGCCGCGGCGGGGCACATCGGGCACGGGGACGGGCAAGAGGACGGTCGGGCGGAGGCGGCTGTCACGGCCTGGTGCCGTTGTCCGACCGGTACGCGGCGAAGGGACCGTCGACGCGGACGCCGAGGCCGGCCTGGCGGGCGACCAGGCCGGGCACGACCTGGTCGCGCGGGTAGGCCGGGGCCAGCGACCGGCGCGGCGAGGTCGGGTCGACCTCGAGCGGCAGACGGAGGGCCGCGCGCAGCTGGTTCAGACGCCGCAGGTCGAGCCGGCCCGGGGCGACGGCGACGAAGTTCGAGAAGTGCTCGAAGAACGAGCGCGCCGGCCGCAGGCGCGGGTCCAGGTCCCGGTTGTCGGAGGCCGCCGCCAACGCGTGGCGCACCGGGCTCGCGGCGAGCGCGGCGAGGTCGTCGGCATCCTCCGCCACCTGGGTCTGGCCGACGTCGTCCATGTAGCGGTAGAGCCCCCCCTGGCAGAGGTAGAAGAGGTTCTCCCGCAGCACCGTGCGGTCGTTGCCGAAGGGGTTGGCGACCGCCGCCCCCGGGTCGCGGGGGTCGGCCTGGGTGAAGGCGACCACGGTTCGCTCCACCGTCGTCGTCCCCTCGCGGCCGACCAGCACGCCCGCCCCGCCGCCCCGGCCGGGCAGGGCCCAGGTGAAGGCCACGGTGCAGCCGAACACCGCCACCCGGCTGCCCCGCTGCGCCGAGCGGGTCGAGATGCCGGCGTGGAAGGAGTTGACGACCAGGGTGTTGCTGACCTCGTTGCCCTCGCCCTGCCAGACGCCGGAGATCCCCTCGCCGTACGGGTTGAGCAGGGTGCAGTTGCGCACCACCAGGTCGGGGGCCGAGACCTCGAGGGCGGCGCCCGCCCACGACTGCTTGGGGCGCAGGGCCCCGTCCGCCCCGTAGGCGTTGCGGTTGGCCGCGTCGAGGACGAAGCCGTCGACCACCAGGCCGCGGTGGTCGGTGCCCTGCTGGCCGGACAGGATCGCCTCCGGCAGGCCCGCCCAGTCGGCCGACAGGTCGGGGGACGGCTCGAGCACGGTCGGGTGACGGAACGGGTCGCGCTCCGAGAAGTCGGCGCTGTAGCCGCCGACGAGGGTCAGGCGCGAGACCTTGACGACGAAGGCGCCCGACCCGGGACGGCCGCGGTAGACCCCCTCGGCGACGTGGACGACGTCACCGCGCGCGGCCCGGTTGAGCGGTCGCCAGAGGTCGGCGAACGGTCGCTCGCGGCTGCCGTCGCCGTCGGTGCCGGCGCCGGCCC
>CAYTJW010000194.1:0-8118 GCA_964438135.1 uncultured Thermoanaerobaculia bacterium | reverse complement strand
CGGGCCAGGGCGCCGAACAGCTCGTCGGTGGCGATCGGCTTGGCGACGTGGTCGCTCAGGCCCGCCGCCAGGGAGCGCTCGCGGTCGCCCGACATCACGTCCGCGGTCAGGGCGATGATCGGCAGGTCGCGGAAGCGGGGGTCGAGGCGGAGGCGGCGGGTGGCCTCGAGGCCGTCCATGACCGGCATCTGGATGTCCATCAGGACGGCGTCGAAGGTCGCGGCCTCGAGCGCCGCGAGGGCCTCCTCGCCGTTGCCGGCCACGGTCGCCTGCACCCCCTCCCCCTCGAGCAGCTGCAGCACCACGATCTGGTTGACCTCGTTGTCCTCCACCACCAGCACCCGCAGGCCGGCCAGACCCGGCCACCGCGGCGACGCCGGCCGGGCGGCCGGGCGCTCCGGCTCGCCGGCCCCCGCCACCCGGGCGAGGGTGTCGAACAGGGTCGACGGGCTCACCGGCTTGACCAGGAAGCCGTCCAGGCCGGCCGTCTCGGCCTCCCGGACGACCTCCTCGCGGCCGTAGGCGGTGACCATGACGATGGTCGGCACGCGGCTCAAGGTGGCGTGGCCCCTGATCTGCCGCGCCGCCTCGATGCCGTCCATCCCGGGCAGCTTCCAGTCCATCAGGACGACGTCGAACGGGCGCTCATCCGAGGCCCGCTCGAGCTCGGCGATGCCCTCCTCGGCGGTGGCGGCGGTGGCCACCTCGAGCGCGAACGAGCGCAGGGTGGTCTCCAGGGTCGCCCGCGCCACCGGGTTGTCGTCGACCACCAGCACCTTGAGGGCGGGCAGGGCGGGCCGGGCGCGGGCGCGCGGCGCCCCCTCGCCGACCGGGAACGACACCGCGAAGCTGAGCTCGCTGCCGCGGCCCGGGGCGCTCGTCACCTCCAGCCGGCCGCCCATCATCTCCACCAGGCGGCGGCAGATGGAGAGGCCGAGGCCGGTGCCCCCGTAGCGGCGGGTGGTGGAACCGTCGGCCTGGGTGAAGGGCTCGAACAGCCGCGCGACCTGCTCGGCGGTCATGCCGATGCCGGTGTCGCGCACCGAGAACCGCACCTCGCAGCGGTCGCGGTCGCGCCGCACGACCCGGGTCGAGATCACCACCTCGCCCCGCTCGGTGAACTTGACCGCGTTGTCGGCCAGGTTGACCAGGACCTGCTGCAGGCGGAGTGGGTCCCCGACCAGGAGCTGCGGCAGCTCCGGGTCGGTGACGAAGACGACCTCGAGGTCCTTGCTCTCGCCCCGGGCCTGGACCACGCCGGCGAGCGCGTCGAGGACCTCGCCCGGCTCGAACGGCACCGCCTCCATCTCCAGCTTGCCGGCCTCGATCTTGGAGAAGTCGAGGATGTCGTTGATGACCCGCAGCAGCGAGGCCGACGCGTCGTTGACCTTGTCGACGAAGTCGCGCTGCCGGTCGGACAGCTCGGTCCGCGCCAGCAGCTGGACCAGGCCGACAATGGCGTTGAGGGGGGTCCGGATCTCGTGGCTCATGTTGGCCAGGAACTCGCCCTTGGCCCGGCTCGCCGCCTCGGCCGCGCGCAGGGCGTCCTTGACCTGCCCCTCCAGTCGGCTGCGCTCGGTCATGTCGCGGGCGATGCCGATCACCCCCAGCTTCCGCCCGTCGTGGCCGACGATCGGCGTCTTCAGGGTGTGCAGCAACAGCCGCCGGCCCTCCCGGTCGGTCGCCCACTCCTCCATGCTCCGCGCCTCGCCCGCGGCCAGCACCGCGCGGTCGAAGGCGACGTAGGCGGCGGCGTGGTCGGGCGGGAAGAGCTGCTCGTCGCGCCGCCCGGTCAGCTCGGCGCGGGGCAGGCCGGAGAAGAGCTCGTAGGCCCGGTTGCAGCCGAGGTAGAGGCCGTCGACGTCCTTGAAGAAGACCAGGTCGGGGATCGAGTCGACCAGGCTCTGCAGCAGCGCGCGCTCGCGCTCGAGGTGGAGGTTGGCGGCCTCGAGCTCGGCGGTGCGCCGCTGCACCCGCTGCTCGAGCTCGGCGTTGAGGGCGGTCAGCTCCCCGGCCGCCGCGTCGCGCTCGGTCTCGCGCTGGTGGATGGCCGCCAGCATCTCGTCGAAGCCGGCGCGGAGCGTGCCGACCTCGTCCGGCCCGCCGCCGCCGACCCGGAGCGAGAAGTCGCGGCTGGCGGACACCTGCCGGACCGTCCGCACCAGCTCCAGGATCGGTCCCGACAGCGAGCGCTGGGTCACCACCGCCAGCGCCACCGCGAGCAGGCTGCCGAGCAGCAGCACGCCGCCGGCGAGGAGGGTGTTCTGCCCCACCTCCCGCCGGTAGCGGTCCATCGAGTAGCGCAGCGACACCTCGCCCACGGTGGCGTCGCCGCGCCGGATCGGCTCGGTCACGACCAGGGAGTCGCCCTCGAAACGGGGCGGCCCGACCTGGCCCGCGGCGAACGGGAGGTGACCGCACCCGGGTCGCACCCAGGTGGCGAACTCGGTCCCGGCCGAGTCCCGGATCACGGCGTTGACCACGTCCACCTCGGCCTCGAGGGAGGCGAGGATCTCGGCCGCCGCGTCTGAGTCCAGGAACACCAGCGCGGCGTCGCTCGACCGGGCGACGAGCTGCGCCGTCGAGGCCACCTCGCGCACCGCCGACTCCCGCCGCAGCCGCGTGCTGTTGACCATCAGCACCAGCGCGGCGAAGACCAGCACGGTCGACGCCGTCAGCAGCTGGATCAGGATCAGGCGGGTGGAGATGGCGAGGCGGCGGCGGCTCCTGTCGGCGGTCACGGCTGCCGCCCTCCCCCACCGTCGACCAGCCGGGCCAGGCGCAGGAGCTTCGAGCTCGCCTCGATGCGGGCGCTCTCGAGCGCGGCCAGGTTGACCTCGAGCCGCACCCGACCCTGGTCGAGGTAGAAGTTGACCGCCACCCCGCGACGGGCGTAGTCGTCGGCCTCGCCGACCACCAGGGTCGGCCGCCCGGCCACGGCCGCGCACACCTCCTCGGGGCTCTCCACCGCCGAGCCGGCGATGAGCAGGACGTCGCAGTCGCCTCCCCCGGCCGGGCCGGACAGCTCGCGGACGAGGATGTCCCGGCCGCCGACCCGGCGCATGCCGGCGATCTCGCGCAGCGGGCCGACGATCGCCGACGGCCCGAGCACGCCGATGACGAAGGGCCGCGCCGCATCGACCTCGGGCCAGCGCAGGTAGTTGGTCAGCTCGTAGACGAACGCCGCCTTGACCCGCTGCTCGTAGGTGGCCTCGACCGGGACGCCTGCCTGCGACCACCCCCAGCCGCCGCCGGCCGCCAGCAGCAGCCCGGCCAGGAGCCTCGAGGCCGTGCCGAGCCGGCGCGGTCGGCGGGCGGCGGCGCGGGGGCCTCGCATCGCTCCCTCCCCCCCGGTCAGAAGGCGGCCACGAGCCGCAGCATGAGGCTGCGCTGGGGTTGGCGATAGCGGTCGGGAGGCCGGTTGGAGGGGTGGTAGTAGCGGACGTCGAACACGTTGCGGGCGATCAGCTGGACTTCCCAGGCGGCTGCCGGCCGCCACGACAGCGACAGGTGGGTGACGAACGCGTCGTCGATGCGGTCGTCGCCGGTGGCGGCGATCGTCTTGGGGTTGCTGCGCGCCCCCAGGTAGGTGCCGCGCACGCTCAGCCGCAGGTGCTCGTTCGGCGCGCAGCGGAGGCCGACGTTGGCCATGTGCGGTGCGATCTCGTCCACCTGCCGGCCGTCCTCGTCGAGCGAGCGGGTGTAGGAGTAGTTGAGCCAGAGCGAGGTCCGACCGAGGGGGGCCTCGAGCGACAGCTCGGCGCCGTCGGTGGCCAGCTCGCCCTGGTTGACCCACCGCCAGTCGTCCCCCACCTCCTCGCGGGTGAGCAGCCCCTCGAGCGAGTTGCGGTAGAGCGCGACCGTCCCCCGCAGGTGCGCCGCCAGGTCGCTGGAGACGGCCAGCTCGAGCGAGGCCATCTCCTCCGGCTCGAGGCCCGGGTTGCCGAGGCCGTCGGTGTAGTCCCACGGGCGCGGCGCCCGGAACGCCTCGGCGTAGCGCAGGCGCAGGGCCAGGCGGGGCAGGGTGTAGGCCAGGGCCAGGTTCGGCGTCAACACCCGGCCGTAGGCGCTCGAGTCGTCGTAGCGGGCGGCGGCGGTGGCGAGCAGCGGCGGGGCCACCCGCAGCTGGGCCTGGGCGTGGGCGCTGAACAGGGTGTCGCCGACCACCGCCGGCCGCGGCGGCGTCGGCGGCTCCTCGTCGGGCGAGGCGCTGCGGGAGGCGCCGAAGTCGGCGGCCAGGTGCTCTCTCTCCGCCACCACCCCCACCACCAGGCCGAGGCGCGGGTGGGGGCTGGCGCTGACCACGCCCTCCCCGCCGAGCAGCCAGGCCGGCCGGTAGTAGCCAACCTGGGCCTGGTTGTCGATCGAGGCAACGGTGTCGTCCTCGACGGTCGAGCTGCGGTAGTAGAGGCGGGAGGTGAGCGACGTGCCCGGGCCGAGGTCCTGGTCGTGCTGCGCCCAGCCGTTGACGAAGCGGATGTGCCAGCGGGTGCCGGAGTCGCGGTACTGCTCGCCGACGGTGCGGTAGGCGGTGGTGCGCGAGGCGACCTTGTCCTCGACCAGCACGCCGGCGGTCAGGCCGCCCGCCGCCAGCCGGGCGGAGAGCGCCCAGTCCCGCTCGAAGTTCTCCATCGCCTCGGTCCAGTTACCGTCGCCCTCGGCGCCGGCGAGGTCGGCCTTGTCGGTGCCCACGACCTGGCCCGAGACCAGGAAGCCGGTCCGCCCCGCCGCGTCGGCCGCCCCGTAGGCGGCGTGCGCCTGCTCCGTGTCGAAGCTGCCGTAGAGCAGGCTCGCCTCCCCCCCCGCGGCGCCGGCCGGCGAGCGGGTGATGAGGTTGACGACCCCGGACACGGCGTTGGTGCCGTAGGGCACCGACGCCGGGCCGTAGAGGACCTCGATGCGCTCCACGTTCGCCAGGTCGTGCTGGTAGCCGCCGTAGAAGCCGCCCGAGCTGAGCTCGTTGAGCGGCACCCCGTCGACCAGCAGCAGGATCAGGTTGTTCTGGCTCGGCGCGCCGCGCTGGAAGACGTAGCTGTTGAAGCCGAGGATGTCGCGCAGCTGGAAGCCGGGGAGGTCGGCGAGCGCCTCTTCGAGGGTCAGGTAGCCGGCCTCGGCGATCTCCCGGGCGGTGATCACCCGCACCGTCTGGGCCACGTCGAGGAGGCGCTGCGGCACCTTCGACGGCGTCACCACCTCGACCTCGAGCAGCCCGGCGAGGCCGAGGTCGAGCAGCTCGTCGAGGCTCCTCTCCTGCTGGGCCGAGGCCGACGCCGCCACGGCCAGCGCTGCCGCCACCGCCGTCGACCGCCAGGCGATCCCCATCCCCGTCAAGAATACACTCGGCCCGGGCTTCCCGACCGCGCTACAATCGGTCTCGGCGCGCTGGCGCCGGAGGACACCGTGCCCGACAGGCCCCTGATCCTGATCGTCGACGACGACGAGATCAACCTCGACATCCTCGAGGCGAACCTGTGCTCGTTCGACTACCGCGTCGCCCGGGCCGGCGACGGCCGCCAGGCCCTCGAGCTCGCCCGCTCCTCCCGGCCGTCCCTGGTCATCACCGACATCCTGATGCCGACCATGGACGGCTACCAGCTCTGCCGTGAGCTCAAGGGCGACCCGGAGCTGCGGTCGACCCCGGTCATCTTCTACAGCGCCACCTACACCGACCTCGAGGACCGCGAGTTCGCCCTGAGCCTCGGCGCGGCCCTGTTCGTGGTCAAGCCGGAGGACCCCGACCGCTTCGCAACCGCGATCGCCGACGTCCTCCGCACCTACTCGAGCGGCGAGCTGGCCGCACCCCAGGTCGAGCCGCTCGACGAGCGGCGCTACCTCTCCGGCTACAACCGGCGACTGATCGCCAAGCTCGAGGACAAGGTCCGGCAGCTCGACCGCACGGCGCAGCGGCTGGAGGAGGAGATCGACCACAGCCGCCGGGCCGAGGAGCGGATCCGCCACCTCGCCTTCTTCGACTCCCTCACCGGCTTGCCCAACCGGGAGGGCTTCCTCGCCCGGGCGCGCGAGCTGTTCGCGGCGGCCAGCGACCGCGGCCGCTCCTGCGCCGTCCTGGTGGCCGACGTCGACGGCTTCCGGGAGGTCAACCACAGCCTCGGCCACCGCAACGGCAACCTCCTCCTCGAGGCCATCAGCCGCCGCCTGCGGGACTGCCTCGGCGGCGACTGCGCCGTGCTCGCCCGCCTCGGCGGCGACGACTTCGCGCTGGTGGTCGAGGACCTCGGCGAGCGGCAGGAGATCGCCCGGCTCGCCCGCCGCCTGGTCGACTGCTTCGACGCCGCGTTCGAGGTCGACGGCCTCCTGGTCGAGGTCACGGCCAGCGTCGGCGTCGCCCTGTTCCCGCAGCACGGCGACGACGCCTCCCTGCTCCTGCGCCACGCCGAGGTGGCGATGCACCAGGCCGTGGGCTCGCGCGGGGTGATCTCGTTCTTCGCCGCCGAGGACGACCCCTACCAGCCGGAACGGCTCGGCCTCGTCAGCAGCCTGCGCGCCGCCATCCGCCAGGGGCAGCTGGTCCTCCACTACCAACCCAAGGTCGACCTGGTGTCCGGGGCCACGGTCGGCGCCGAGGCGCTGGTGCGCTGGAACCACCCCAGCCGGGGCCTGCTCGGGCCCGACGAGTTCATCGGCCTGGCCGAGCAGACCGGCCAGATGCGCGGCCTCACCGCCCGCCTGCTCGAGATCAGCATGGAGGAGTACGCCCGCTGGGAGCGGGAGGGCCTGGGCCTCGAGATGTCCCTCAACCTCTCCGCCCGCAACCTGCTCGACGAGGACCTGCCCGACGAGGTGGGCTCCTTCCTCGAGCGACAGGGGTTGCACGGCGACCGCCTGACCTTCGAGATCACCGAGAGCGCCTTCCTGCAGGACCCGGAGCGCGCGCGCGGCATCCTCACCCGGTTGACCGCCATGGGCGCCAAGGTCGCGATCGACGACTTCGGCACCGGCTACTCCTCCCTGTCCCACCTCCGGATTCTGCCGGTCCACGAGCTCAAGATCGACAAGTCGTTCGTCATCAACATGGTCGCTGACGACAACGACGCCGTGATCGTGCGCTCGACGATCGACCTGGCGCACAACCTGGGCCTCAAGGTGACGGCGGAGGGGGTCGAGACCGGCGCGGTCCTCGACCGGCTGGTGGCCCTGAGCTGCGACATGGCCCAGGGCTTCCTGATCGCCCGGCCGATGCCGGCGCCGCAGCTCGAGGAGTGGCTGCGGCAGCCGCCCCACCCGACCGCGGCGGGGCGGGATTAGGCAGCGATCAGCTTTCAGCCTTCAGCTGTCAGCTCCCCCACCCGCCCATGAACCGGAGCGCAGAGGAGCGAGTCAGTCGACGTCGAGGGAGACGTCGAGGGACGGGGCGCTGTGGGTGAGGGCGCCGACCGACAGCAGGTCGACGCCGGTCGCGGCCACCGCCGCGGCGGTGGCCAGGGAGATGCCGCCCGACGCCTCGGTCAGGGCGCGGCCCCGGACCAGCGCCACCGCCTCGCGCAGCCGCTCGACGTCCATGTTGTCGAGCAGCACCGCGTCGACCCCCAGGGCCAGCGCCTCCTCGAGCTGGTCGAGGGTGTCCACCTCGACCTCGACCCGGACCATGTGGCCGACGCTGGCCCGGACCCGCTCCACCGCCGGCCGCAGGCCGCCGGCCACGGCGACGTGGTTGTCCTTCACCAGCACCGCGTCGTCGAGGCCGAAGCGGTGGTTGGCGCCGCCGCCGCAGCGGACCGCGTGCTTCTCCAGCGCCCGCAGGCCGGGCGTGGTCTTGCGGGTGCAGACGACCCGCGCCCGCGTCCCCTCCACCGCGCGCACGAACGAGCGGGTCAGGGTGGCCACGCCGCACAGCCGCCCGAGCAGGTTGAGGGCGGTGCGCTCGGCGGTCAGCACGGCCCGGGCCAGCGCCTCGACCTCGAGCACCGTGGCGCCGGCGGCGGCGTCCCGGCCGTCGCCGACCGCGACCCGCACCCGGGCCCTGGGGTCGAGCAGGCGGAAGGCGAGGGCGGCGGCCTCGACCCCCGCCACCCGGCCCTCGCGGCGGGCGACGACGCGGCCGCGGGCGCGCGCCCGGGGCGGGACGACGGCGTCGGTGGTCAGGTCGCCGGCCCGTCC
>CAYTJW010000193.1:0-8171 GCA_964438135.1 uncultured Thermoanaerobaculia bacterium | reverse complement strand
GGGCGCTCGCCGTGCCCAACCCGGCCAGCCTACACCAGGCCGGGGTCGCCCGCACGCCCTCGCGACCGGCCCCTCCGCGCCGGGGAGCCGGCGGTCAGCGGTCGGCGGCCGGCGCGCCCCGCAGGGCGAACACGCAGCGCCGGCAGATGAAGTCCGCCGGGGCCGGCTCGAGCCCGTAGGCCCAGCGCCGGTAGCGCGCCAGCGCCTCCCCCTCGAGGACCTCCCGCACGCTGGAGTGGTCGAGGTGGCCGACCGGGTAGCGCTCGTCGTAGTCCTGGCAGCACAGGACGACCTGGCCGTGGGCGGTGACGTGGATGTGCTGGAGCGGCCGGGAGCCGACGTTCTCGCAGCCCGCGAGCGGGAGCGACGGGTCGGGGGGGTGCAGGCCCTGGGCGAGGTGGCCCGCCCGGTCCATGACCAGGTGCCGCTCCACCGCCAGCCGGGACCCCTCGTAGCGGGCGGAGATGGTCTCGAAGTCCCTCTGGTGCGCCTCGTCGCCCTGGCCGAGGACGACGATCTTCATCTCCCGGGCCACCTCCCGGTCCTTGAGCTGGTCGAGGTTGCGGAGGACGTGGCGCAGGTGCGGGGCCTGCCGCTCGAGCTGGTAGCGCTCGGGGTCGAGGGTCGACAGGTTGACCACCAGGTAGCGCACCGTGCCGACGGCCACCAGCGCGTCGACCACCTCCGGCGTCAGGCCCCAGCCGTTGGTGACCACGGCGGGGGCGAGGCCGCGCTCGGCGATGGCCCGCACCTGGCCCGTGAAGCGGGGGTCGAGGGTGGGCTCGTTGTAGTTGGTGGTGGCCACGGCGTCGACCGTGGCGCGGAGCTCGGCCACCTGGTCGAGAACCCGCTCGAACAGCTCGGTCGGCATGAAGTGGCGCGGCCGCCGCGAGGCCGCGACCGGGCAGAAGTAGCACCCCTGGTTGCACACCGTGTGGGTCTCGAGGGTCACGTACTTGAGGCGGTACGCGCGCCCCCCCTCGACCGAGCGCGGCACCAGCCAGCCGCCCTGGCGCAGGCGCTCGCGCTCGTCGCCCTCCAGGTCGGTCACCGCCAGCGACCCGCACCGCAGCCGGGTCAGGCGCTGGCCGTCGGCCTCGCCGCTCCCCAGCGCCGCGTCGGTGAGCGGGTTGTAGAGTCGGCCGACCTCCTGGTGGAGGAACGGGTTGACGACGAGCTCGGCGGGCGGGGTCCTGTCGTCCGGCACGCTCTCACTCCTCGCCGCGGGCAGGGGGCGCCGCGCGGCCGGCCGGGTAGCCGGTGATGGCGCGGATCTCCTCGTAGAGGGGCTTGAGGCGGCGGTAGAGCTGGCGGTAGACGCGGTGGTAGAGCTGGTCGTAGAGGTCGCGGCGCGCCGCCTCGGGCTCGAAGGTGCGCGCCACCCGGGTCATGGCCCGGACCGCCGCCGGGAAGCCCGGGTGGAGGCCGAGCCCGACCGCGGCGTCGACCGCCGCCCCCAGCCCGGACGCCTCGTGGACGTGGGGCCGGGAGGCCGGCAGGCCGAACACGTCGGCGGTGATCTGCATCGCCTGGTCGCTCTGCGAGCCGCCGCCCGCTACCCGCAGCTCCGCGAACGGGACGCCGGCGCGGCGCTGGCACCTCTCGGCGCCCTCGCGCAGGGCGTAGGCCAGCCCCTCGAGGATGGCGCGGTAGAGGTGGCTGCGGGTGTGGACGTCGCCGAAGCCCACCACCGCGCCCTTCGCCTCGGGGCCGGGGAAGCGCACGCCGGGCGACCAGGTGGGCTGGAGGGTGAGACCCATCGCCCCCGGCGGCACCGCCGCCACCAGCTCGTCGAACAGCGCCTCCGGCTCGACCCCGCGCTCCCGGGCCAGGGTCAGCTCGCGCAGCCCGAACTCGCGCTTGAACCACGACACCAGCCAGTAACCGCGGTAGATCTGCACCTCGAGGCTGTGGTGGCCGGGCACCGCCGCGGGGTAGGGCGGCACGAACGGCAGCGCCTCGACGTAGCGCCGGTGGGTGGCGTTGACCGTCGCCGTGGTGCCGTAGCTGAGGCAGCCGACCCCGGGCTCGAGGCAGCCCGAGCCGAGCGCCTCGCAGGCCTTGTCGGCCGCCGCCGCGACCAGCGGCAACCCGGCCGGGATGCCGGTCGCCGCCGCCGCCGCGGGCGTGACCTCGCCCAGGACCGTCCCCGGCTCGACCAGCTCGGGCAGCATCCCGGGCTCGACCGGGAACGCCCGCCAGCGCCAGCTGCCGGGGGCGGCCCAGCGCAGCCGGCGGTAGTCGAAGGGCAGGTAGCCGACCTGGCTGCCGACGGAGTCGACCCAGCGGCCGACCAGCCGGTGGGTGAGGAAGCCGGACAGGAACACCAGCCGCCGGGTGCGGGCCCACACCGCCGCCTCGTGGCGCTTCAGCCACCACACCTCGGCCTGGGCCATGGCGTCGGCCACGGTCGCCCCGGCGCCGACCGCCCGCAGGCCGAGACCGGCCGCGCCGCCGAGGGCGGGCAGCCCCTCCGCCCGACGCTGGTCGAGCCAGACGATGGCCGGCCGCAGCGCACGGCCCGTCTCGTCGCAGGCGACGACCGTGCCGCGCTGGGTGGTCAGGGCCGCCCCGGCGACCGCGCTGGCCGGCACCGGGCTCGAGGCCCACAGCCGCTGGCAGGCCTCGGCCAGGTTGCGCCAGTAGTACTCCGGGTCGTGCTCGGCCCAGCCGGGCCGGGGCGAGACGTAGGGCTCGAGCTCGACCCTCGCCCCGGCCACGAGCTCGCCCGCGAGGTCGAACAGCAGCGCCCGCACGCTCTGCGTGCCCAGGTCGACGGCCAGGAGGTGGTCCCGCGCCGGCATCGCCCGGCATCATACCGCTCCCGCCCCCGCCCTCGACCGACCGCGTGGATCCCGCTACCATCGCCCCGTGACCGCCGACCCCCGCGGACGACGCCGTGCCTGGCTGCTGCTGGCCTCGTGGGCCGCGGTCATCCTCGCCAGCGTGCCGCTGGTGCGGCCGCTGCAGCAGTGGCTCGCCGACCGGGTCGGGTCCGAGGTCTTCGGCCACGCCACGGTGGTCGCGGTGGTGGCGGCGCTGGCGCTGGCGGTCGCCGCCGGCCGGCGCTGGCGCGGTCGCCTCGACGCCGTCACCCTGCTCTGGGTCGCCCTGGTCGGCGCGGCCTTCCTCGGCTGGACCGCGCACCTCTGGCGGCGGCCCGAGGAGGCGGTCCACTTCGTCGAGTACGGGGCCCTGTCCGCCCTCGCCTGGAACGCTCTCCGCCACCACCTGCGGGACGCCGGCGTCCACCTCGCCGCCGCCCTCCTGGTCAGCCTCCTCGGCCTCGTCGACGAGGCCTTCCAGTGGGCCGTCCCGAGCCGGATCTGGGACCTGCGCGACGTGGCGATGAACACCGGCGCGGGGGTGCTGGTGCAGCTGGCGCTCGCCCGCCTCGCCCCGCCGCCGGTGCCGCGGCTGGCGCCGGCCTCGCTGCGCCTCGCCGCCCGGCTGGCCGCCACCGAGGTCGCCATCCTCGCCCTGTGCCTGGCCAACACCCCGCCGCGCCTCGAGTGGCTGTGCGCCCGTTTCCCGTCCCTCGAGGTCCTCAAGACCAACCCGGACACCATGGCCGAGTACGGCCACCTCGTCCGCGACCCGGCCATCGGTCGCTTCCGCTCCCGCTTCCGGCCCGGGGAGCTGCGCCGGCTCGACCAGGACCGGGCCGCCGCGGCCCGGGCGGTGCTCGACGAGTACCCGGACCACCGCTACGGCGACTTCCTGGCCCGCTTCACCCCGGTCACCGACCCCTTCCTGCACGAGCTGCGGGTCCACCTCTGGAGCCGGGACTGCAACGCCGCCGACGCCCGCGCCGCCATTGACCCGGCCGTGGCGGCCACCGCCTGGACCGTCGCGGCGCGCGAGAACCGCATCGTCGAGTCCTACTTCGGCCGCAGCCTCGAGGGCTCCCACCTGGCCTGGGACGCGCCCCGGCGGGCCGGGGTCGAGGCGCGGGAGCAGCCCGACGCGCCCTTCGAGAGCAGGGTCGGGAGCCACCTCGTCACCGTCCTGTCCGAGGGCCAGCTGCGGGCCGCGCTGGTCGCCGCCCTGCTGGCGCTGCTCGCCGCCGAGCGCTGGCTGACGCTCCGTCTCCGCCGGGAGGGACAACCGTGACCCGCCTCACCCGTCGCGCCTTCCTCGGTCGGGCCGCACTGGCCGGCGCCGTCGCCGCCGCCGGTCTCCCCGAGGCCATTGCCTTCCCGGCCCGCGGCCGCAGCGGCTCGCTCCGCCTGGTGTTCTTCTCGGACGTCCACGCCCGCGAGGAGTGGGACACCCCGCTCGCCCTCGAGCAGGCCGCCGCCGCCGTCAACCGCTGCCACCCGGACCTGGTGGTGGCGGGCGGCGACCTCATCACCGACGGCTTCCAGTCGTCCGCGGCCGCGGTGGCCCCGCGCTGGGACGTCTACCTCGACCACCTCCACCGCCGCCTCCGCGCCCCGGTCCACGCCGCGGTCGGCAACCACGACCTGGTGGCGGCGATCCCCGAGGACGGCACCCCCCCGGCCGCCGACCCCCGCGCCGAGCTCCGCGCCCGCCTCGGCCTCGACCGGACCTGGCGCGCGGTCGACGCCGGCGGCTACCGCCTGCTGCTGCTCGACCCGTTCGAGGTGGTCGGCGGCGAGCTCAAGTACCGCGGCCTGGTCGGGCCCGACCAGCTCGCCTGGCTCGAGCGCGAGGTCGAGGCGGTCGACCCCGCCACGCCGCTGATCCTGGTCAGCCACATGCCGCTGCTGACGGCCTTCTACCAGGCCACCGAGGGCATGGGCTTCCCGGCCCCGGCCAACCGGGTGCTGGTCAACAACCGCGAGGTCCTGGCCCGCTTCGCCGGCGCCAACCTGGTCCTGGTCCTGCAGGGCCACCTCCACGTCGACGAGACGCTGCGCTGGCAAGACACCACCTTCGTCACCGGCGGGGCGATCTCGGGCAAGTGGTGGCGCGGCCCCTGGCACGGCACGCCCGAGGGCTTCGGCGTCGTCACCCTGCGCCGCGACCGGGTCGACTGGCAGTACCGGACCTACGGCTGGACCGCGCGCCGGCCATAGCGAAGCCGTCAGCGATCAGCGTTCAGCTCCCAGCTCCCCCACCCGCCGCTCACGACGCCAGGAGGTCGGCGACGAAGCGCAGCAGGGCCTCCTCGGTCGCCCGCTCGGTGAAGCCGGAGGCCGTGGTGAAGGCGTTGCGGCGCAGCCGCTCGAGCAGCGCCGCCCGCTCGCCGTAGTGGTCGAGCAGGTCCAGCAACCGCTCGAGGAGCGGGAAGACGTAGTGGTTCGGGAACACCAGGGCGTTGTCGCCGTCGCGCAGGAACTCCTGGCCGCAGTAGGCCTCGTAGCACAGCACCACGCAGCCCGCCGCCATGGCCTCCGGCACGGTGGTGTTGAACGCCTCGCCGAGGTTGGTGTTGACCAGCAGGGCCGACTCCTGCAGCAGCCGCGCCACCGCGCGGTGGGTCAGCCCGGCGAGCGGCACCACCTCCCACGCTGCCGCACCGCCGCGGGAAGGTGCCGGCCGGGCCTGGAAGCGGGCCAGGATCGTGTCGAGCACGAGCCGGTCCGGGCTGGGGGACTTCTGCGGCACGACCACCAGCCGCCGCCGGCGCGGCGGCCGGTCCGACCGGTCGGGGTCGGCGAAGAAGTAGGGCGCGATGCAGGGCGGCACCACCGTCGCCGGGAGGCCGAAGAAGGTCTCGACCACCCGGCCGACGGTCGGCAGGACCGCCATCGCCCGCTCGTAGCCGAGCTCGCGGTAGTCCGGCCGGCCCATCAACCCGGGCAGGAGGCTGAAGGGGCTCTGGGCGAACAGCAGCTTGCGGCCGGGCAGGGCGAGGCAACGCGGGTCGCCGGCCAGGACCTCCGGCACCACCACCAGGTCGGCGGGACCGCTGAGCCGGGGCCCGTCCGCGAGGTCGCGGCTCGGCACGTCGAGGTCGAGCCAGCCGGTCGCGGCCGGCCCGCCGTCGACCAGCGCCTCGGCCTCGAGCCCGTGGCGACGGAGCATGCCGACGTGGGTCAGGAGCATGCCGATGCCCCACGACGGCTGCGTCGAGCGCGGGATGACGTAGCGGACCGCCGCTCGCCGACCGGGTCCCGGGGGCGTCCTCACGCGGCGACTCTACCACCGCCGGGGCGACGGCATCAGCCGGCGGCCGGCGTCGCCGGCACGCCCCCCGCCTCCCTGGCCGCGACCGCCGCGAAGAGGTCGAACTTCGGGTCGAGCTGGGCCAGCCACTCGACGCTGAAGGCCCGGTAGGTCACCCACAGCGGCAGCAGGACCACGGTCATGAGGTAGCTGCCGACCAGGGGGATGCACCACAGGCAGCAGGCGAAGCATGTCAGGACGCACACCAGGACGGTCGCCGCCGCCATGACCAGGGCGAGGACGAGGACGAACAGGACGTAGAGGACGAAGGCGCCGGGGTAGGCCTGCAGCCACGGCAGCAGGGCCCTCCACGCGGCCACCGCGCCGAGGTCGTAGCGGGCCATGATCGGCACCACGAAGCTGTCCAGCAGCAGCGACACCAGGGCGGCGACGAGCCCGATCAGCGCCACCAGCACGGCGCCGAAGATGCCGGCGGCGATCGACATCCCGGCGAACGGGTCGCGCCACGAGCCGGCGGCCACGGCCGGACCCAGCACCATGAGCAGGATTGCGCCGACCGCGGCCAGGCAGGCCGCGCCGAAGCCCAGCCGCCACAGGAAGAGCGAGGTCCCGAGCCGCCCGCAGCGCCGCCACGGCGCGTCGACCAGCGCCTGGCCGCGGACCACGTTGTCGAGGAACATCAGCTTGCCGCGCGAGGACAGCCACATGACGGCGAGCACCAGCACCACCACCACCAGCGCCGCCAGGATCAGCAGCGGCACGAACAGCGCCACCTCGGCCAGCCTCGCCCAGGCGCTGTGCAGGCCGTCGAGGACCCGCCGCGAGTCGTCGTCCGACGGCACGCCGAACTGACCGCCCCCGCCCATGCCGCCGGCGAGGTTGGCGAGCCAGGCGGTGAAGCCCAGCGCCAGCCAGGTGACCGGGCGGAACGGCTCGAACAGGATGCGCCGCATCCGCTCCCAGCCTCGCTGCAACGGTGCCACGTACTGGACTGCCATCTCGCCACCCTCCCCGGCCCTCGTGCCGGCGCCATCCTACCTCGGGTAACGGAGAATGGTCGCCCGGGTTCTCCCCCACCCCGGCCGCCCTTGCGCCGTTGGGCGGGAGGGGCGACCATGAGGCGCTGATGTTCTCGCACCGCCTGCCCGCCGACCTGGAGCCGAACCCCGTCAGCCGGGCCCGCGCCCGCCTCGGCCCGGTGCCGTACGACCTCACCGTCACCAACCCCACCGCCTGCGGCCTGCCCTACCCGGACGACCTGCTCGAGGCCCTGCTCGACCCGGCCGGCCTCGACTACCGGCCGCAGCCGTTCGGCGACGGGGCCGCCCGCGCCGCCGTCGCCCGGCGCTACCGCGACCTCGGCGTCGCGGTCGAGGAGGCCCGGGTCTGCCTCACCGCCTCCACCAGCGAGGCCTACGGCGAGCTGTTCCGGCTCCTCGCCGACCCGGGCGAGGCGGTGCTGGTGCCGACCCCGTCCTACCCGCTGTTCGAGCAGCTGACCCGGCTCGACGCGGTCCGCGCCGTGCCCTACCCGCTCGAGCCCGAGGCGGGCTGGCGGCTCGACCTCGGCGCCCTCGAGCGAGCCCCGGCCGACACCCGGGCGGTGGTCGTGGTCCACCCCAACAACCCGACCGGCTCGTACGTCCACCCCGACGACGCCGACCGGGTGGCGGCCCTGTGCGCGGCCCGCGGCTGGGCCCTGATCGCCGACGAGGTCTTCCTGCCCTTCCCGCTCGGCCGGGCCCCGGCCCCCCGACCCAGCTTCGCCGGGCGCGACGACTGCCTGGTCTTCGCCCTCGGCGGCCTGTCCAAGAGCGTCGGCCTGCCGCAGATGAAGCTCGCCTGGACCGTCGTCGCCGGGCCGCCGGCGCTGGTCGCCGTGGCCCTCGAGCGGCTCGAGCACGTGGCCGACGCCTACCTCTCGGTGGCCACCCCGGTCGCCCTCGCCGCGCCGCGCTGGCTCGAGCGCGGGGAGGTGGTGCGGGCGGCGATCGCGGCCCGCTGCCGGGCCAACCTCGAGGCCCTGGCCCGGCTCTGCCGGGCCGTGCCGGCCGTCACCCTGCTCGAGCCGGAGG
>CAYTJW010000192.1:3115-8175 GCA_964438135.1 uncultured Thermoanaerobaculia bacterium | reverse complement strand
GGGCGCGCAGACGGGCGCCGCCGGCGCTCCCGGCCGGGGCCAGCGCCGGGTCGGCCAGGACCACCAGGTCCCGCTCGCCGACCTCCCGGGCGGTTCGCTCCCGCGCCAGCTCCAGGGCCAGGGTGGCAGAGCTGGCGACGTGGATCGGGCGCCACTCCGCGAGGTACTGCCAGTCGCGCTCCCCCTCCCCCGCGCCCGTCGCGCGCACCAGGGCCGCGAAGGGCAGGGCGTGGAGGGGGCCGTCCGGCACCAGCAGCACCCGATCGCAGCCGGCGATGGCCCCCTCCGCTCCGCCGAGCAGAGTCGCGTACAGCCCCCGGCTGACGGTGAGCAGGCCGGCGTCCGAGGCCGTCCCGTGGCCTGCCCGGTCGACCAGCCGGCGCAGGCGGTCGACCTCCTGCTCCAGCTCGGCCCTGCCCACGGCGACGGAGTGCACGGCGAAACTGTCAGGGGTGACGGCGAAGCGGATGGTCCTCGCCGCCCCGACGCTGAAGGCGAGCACCAGGGTGCCGGGGTCCAGGCCGGCCTGGACCCCTTCCAGAGTCAACGGTCGGGGGTCCTCGATGGCGGCCAGGCGGGGCGCCGAGCGGCGCACCTCGGCGAGGAGGTCGACGCGCTGCGCGCGCAGGTCCGCGAGCTCTTGCAGGGAGCGCTCGGTGCCGCCGCGACCCGCTCCGGTCCCGGCCTCCTCGAGCCTCTCCTCGATCACCGCGATCTGCCGGCCGACCTGGCGGAGACGCCGGTCCAGCTCGGCTGGGAGGTCGACCGCGAAGACCAGGTCGCGCTCGGCGAGCATCGCCAGCAGCTCGCGCGCCCGCGACCGCTCCAGCACGTGGAACGCCTCCCGAGCGCGGCCGAGGTCGACCAGGACCTCGACGAGGTCCTGGTAGTAGGCGGCGAAGCGGGAGCGGAACACGGCCCGACCCTCGCTCCCGCCCCCGAGCATGCCAACCTGCGTCTCGAGGGCGTCGACCGCGCGGGAGAGGAACCCCGCCGCCTCCTGGGGCTGGCCCCGCCGGCCGGCGGCCAGGCCGAGGCAGTGGAGCGCCTCCGCCTGGAGGCGCGACCCGGGCGTCCACCGGTCGGCGATCGCCAGCGCCTCGCCGCACGCCGTCGTGGCGGCGGCGGGATCGCGCTGGTCCAGGGCGAGCAGCCCGCGGTTGACCAGGGTGCGGGCGACGAACACGCTGTCCGGCGCCAGCCGCCGCTGCAGCTCGAGGGCCTGGCCGTAGAGCCGGGCGGCGTCGTCCAGCCGGCCGCGCTCCTTGTCGACGATCGCCAGGTTGTCCTGGCAGCCGGCGACCTGCATGCTGGCGGGGGCGGTCACCTCGAAGATCGCCAGCGCCCGCCGGTGGAGGTCGGCCGCGGCGTCGAGCTGGCCGCGGCGGCGGGCCACGTTGCCCAGGTTGGTGAGGCTGTATGCGACCTCGAACGTGGCCGGGCCGAGCCGTTCGCGGAGGACGAGGGCGCGCTCGTGGAAGCGCTCGGCGCGGTCGAGGTCGCCGCGCTCGAAGGCGAGGAGGCCGAGGTTGTTGTAGCAGTGGGCGGTGTCGGCCGAGGTGGGGTCGACCCGCAGGTGGATCTCGAGGGACCGCTGGTGGTGTCTCTCGCCCTGCTCGAGGTCTCCGCGCTGGACCATGACCAGAGCCAGGTTGTTGAGGGTGTGGGCGGTGGCGACCCCCTCTGGCGCCGCCTTCTCCTGGATGGCGAGCGCGCGCTCGTAGAGGGCCTGGGCGTCGCCGAGGCGACCCCGCTCGTAGTGGACGATGCCCAGGTTGGTGCAGCTCCCGGCCAGCGCCAGGCTGTCGGGGAGCACCCGCTCGCGGTACTCGAGGGCCCGGGCGTGGAGCGCCTCGGCCCGCTCCAGGTCGCCGCTCTGCCAGGCGACCAGACCGAGGTTGTTGAGGGCGCCGGCCACCTCGGCGCTGCCGGGCGCGACCCGCTCCCGGATCGCGAGGGTCCGCTCCCAGCGCGACCGGGCGAGCTCGAGGTCGCCCCGCGCCCAGGCGATGCCGCCGAGCACGTTGAGGCAGCTCGCCGTTCCCGGGCTGTCCCCTTCGGCCAGCTCCCGGAGCTGGAGCGCGCGCTCGGCGAGGGGCTGCGCCTCCTCCAGCCGCCCCTGGCTCGACCGGGCGAGCGCCAGGTCCTGGGCGGCGTCGGCGACCGCCAGGCTCCCCGGGCGCTCCCGCTCGGCGATCGTCAGGGAGCGCCGCGACCAGCCCGCGGCGGCCGCGTAGTCCTGCAGCTGCATGGTGATCGTGGCCATGGTGTTGGCGCTGGCCGCGACCGCCAGGCTGTCCGGCGCGCACCGGCGTCGGATGGCCAGCGCCCGCGTCGCCCACCCGCGCGCTCGCTCCAGCCGCTCCCTGCTGCCGCGGGTCGCGTCGAGTCTGGCCAGGCGGTCGAGGCAGGCGGCCGCGACGAGCCCCTCTCCCCACTCCCGGACGGCGCGCGTCAGCGCCGCCGAGTGCGCCGCCTCGGCCTCGTCCCAGCGGCTGACGCGGGCCATCGAGGAGCCACGGCGATTCTGCACATCCACCCAGGCGAACGGGGAGCCGAGACCCTCCGCGACATCGAGCGCCCGCGCCAACGCCGCGTCCGCCTCGGCCGGGTGGCTGGTCTGGCGGAGCTCGGCGAGCTCGAGCAGGAGCCAGAGCTCGGCGTCGGGGGCGCGGGCCTCGGCCGCACGTTCGGCCGCTTCGCGCCAGCGCGCGGCGCGTTCCTCCTCAGGCCCCGGCGCGAGCCCGTCGAGGTAGAGCTGGGCGATCTCGCCGGTCAGGCGGGGACGGACCTCGAGGCCGCTGCGCTGGAGCGGCAGCGCGACCTCGAGGCGCTCGCCCGCCCGCTCGGCGACGAGGGCCAGCGGCGGGCCGGCGCCTCGCTCCGCGACCAGCCGCAGCCAATCGGTCAGGTCCACGATCGGCAGCCGCCGGGCCCTGCCCGCCTCCCCCCACGCCAGGAGCAGGTCCCCCGCCTCGAGGCCCGCCGCCGCGGCCAGCGAGCCACCCTCCACCGCCTCGACCTCGACCTGAGCGTGCACCGCTGCCACTGCCAGGTTGGCCGCCAGGAGCGCGACCGCGACGGCCGCTGTCCGCCCTTTTCTCCCCACGGTGGTCTCCGTGTCCCGCTCGGGTCCGAGCCTATCACCTCGCCGGGCGCCCCGGACACGCCTCGAGGTGCGAGCCGCGCGATCACGTCGCCCGCCTGCGCCGGGACGGGGCCCCGGCTCCCGGTCGGCACGGGCCCAGCGCTCGCAACTGCCGTGCCCGCTTCGGCCTCGCTCCGCGATCCGCCGTCAGAAGGCCACGCTGACCCCGGCCACCACCCGCAGCGGGTTCTGCGGCGCCCCGTCGGCGAACTCGACCTGGGCCGAGCCCTGGGCCAGACCCTCCGGTGCCGCCCCGAGGTTGACCGTGCGGTAGCGTTCGTCGAGCAGGTTGCGGGCCCGCACCCAGGCCGAGAGCCAGTCGGCCAGCCTGAAGCCGAGGTCGAGGTTGACCAGGGTGTAGCCGTCGACGGTCTGGCGGCGGCCGGGGTCGTCGGCCTGGAAGGCGGCGCCCTGCAGCGGGTGGGTGCGCTGGCGGTCGAGCACGATCACCCGCGGCGCCACCGTCAGCCGGCCCCACTCCAGGTCGAGGCCGGCCTTGAGCGTCCACGGCGAGATGCCGCCCACCTCGACCTCGCCCAGCGGGCCGTCGTCGTCCGGGTCCACCTCGCCGTCGACCCAGCTCACGGCGCCCCACAGCGAGGCGCGGTCGGCGGTGCCGAAGCGCCACTGCCAGGTCGCCTCGAGGGTGGCGCCGTAGGTGCTCTGGCTGCCCAGGTTGACGATGGTCTCGATGTAGTCGACCGGCCAGTGGTTGCCCTCGACCGGGTAGACGCCGCCGTAGCGGTTGCCGTGGTCGGCGTCCGAGACCTGACTGAAGAGGCCGCTCAGGTCGGAGTAGAAGGCGGTGGCGGCGAGGCTGAGGTTGCCGCTGACGAGGTAGTTGGCGCTCGCCTCGAGGGTGCGGTTCTCCTGCGGCTCGAGGTCGGGGTTGGCCAGGCGCAGGAAGAAGGAGCGGAAGGTCTGACCCTGGTCGAAGGAGACGAAGGAGCCGAACTGCTTGTAGGCGGCGTACGGCGACGGGGCGAGGAAGGCCTCGCCGTAGAGCAGCTTGCACGAGGCGCGGTGGGTCGGGCGCCAGACCAGGCCGAGGCGGGGGTTGAAGCGCGAGCCGTAGCGCGAGCTCGAGTCCCAGCGGGCGCCGACGGTCAGCGACAGCTCCGGGCTCGGGGTGTAGGCGGCCTGCGCCAGGGCGCCGAAGTTGGAGTAGCGGAGCTCGAAGAACTGGGCCGGGATGCCGTCCGGGTCGCCGGGGTAGACGTCGCTGTTGACGATGACCCCCTCGAGGTCGTGGCGGCTCCCGACCGGCTGCGCGAGGTCCTGCGTGTCGGGGATGGCCAGGTAGTCCTCGTAGGTGAGGCCGCCGACCAGCTCGAGCGAGGGTCGCGCCGCCCAGGTCAGGAGCTGCTCCGCCTTCAGCATCCGACCGTACGAGTACTGGTAGGACGGCTCCATGCTGGTGTAGACGTTGCGCCAGCTGGAGTCCGGCTCGAGCTCGTGCCAGCTCGCCACGAGGTAGGTGTCGCTGTCGACCCGGCCGAGGTCGCGGGCGTAGCGGGCGCTGAGGACGTCGACCGAGCGGGCGAAGTAGACGCCGGGGTTGTAGACGTTGTTCGACGGGGTGTTGGCGATCGACGAGGGGTTCTGCGAGGAGTTGCTGAACAGCATCAGGTCGAGACCCTGCCAGGACAGGGTGACGTGGGCGGCCTCGGCCTCGAGCGGGGTCGTGCTGTCGGTCGAGACCGGGGTGCGGGGCGTGATCGGGCCGAAGATGGTGTCGAAGGTGCCGCTCGCGAGCGCCTCGTCGCGGCCGGCGAAGTCGGCCGGGTAGTCGTCCGCGAGGTCCGGCTGGTCGTCGCGCAGGACCTGGGCGGCGACGGTCAGGCGGGCGCCGCGCCCGAGGTCGACGCCGACGAGGGCGTTGCCGAGCAGGAGGTCGTCGGCGCCGGCGCCG
>CAYTJW010000192.1:0-3105 GCA_964438135.1 uncultured Thermoanaerobaculia bacterium | reverse complement strand
CGAGCGAGGCCGTGCCGTTCCCCTCGATCTCCTCCGGGGTCTTGGAGATGATGTTGACCACCCCGGCGAAGGCGTCGGCGCCGTAGAGGGCCGACGCCGGGCCGAACACGATCTCGACCTGGCGGGCGAAGTTGACCGGGTAGTTCTCCATGATCGGGATGGCGTCGTTGGTCGGCGACGAGACCCTGACCCCGTCGACCATGATGATCAGCTTGTCCACGCCCCAGATGCCGCGCAGCGACACGTCGCCCATCCAGCGGGGGTCGTTGAGGGTGTCGACCTTGACCTCCGGGCAGTCGAGCAGCACGTCGAGCAGGGACTGGTAGTTGCGGACGCGGATCTGCTCGGCGGTGACGACGCGGACGGTGGCCGGGGCGCTCGAGACCTCGACCGGGCTGGTGCGGGAGGTGGTGATGACCCGCACCGCCGCCAGGTCCTCCAGGCTGAGGTCCTCGATGCCCGCCGGCGCGTCGGCCGCAGGCGCCCCCTCGCCCACCTCCGCCAGCGCCACGGGCTGACCGACGAGGACCAGGGACAGGGCCGCGAGCGCGCCCGCGGCAGAAATTCGTCTCCGCAGCCACCGAGCAGGTCCGGTCATGGCTCGCTCCTCGCGCGGCAGCACGCCCGGGGGCGGTGTCTCGGGTGGTGGTTGGCGCGCCGCCGTGGCTCCCCGTGCTGCTCCGAGTATAGGTCCGACCGGGCCGGGCTGCTCCCGCCGGGCGGCGGCGGCGGGCGGGCGACGGCCGGGGGGCAACGTGGTACCGTTCGGGGAGGGGGACTGGAGCTGGTCGCCATCCTGCCGGTCGCCGTCGCTCCGGTCGGGGGCGGCGCCCGCCACCGGTCGAGGCCGGGTCTTGCCGTCGTCGGCCTGATCGCGGTCCTGCTCGTCGCCGGTGGGGGGCGGGTCGAGGGCCAGGTGACCGACGCCGAGGTCAAGGCCGAGTTCCTCGAGCGCTTCACCCGGTTCGTCGAGTGGCCGGCGGACCGGTGGCCGGACGACACCGCGCCGTTCGTGATCTGCCTGGCGGGCCGCAGCCCGCTCAACGCGGTGGTGGTGAGCCGGGCCCGGGAGTGGCGGATCAAGGGGCGCCGGGTAGAGGTCCGGGAGGAGTCGGAGCCGCAGCGGATGGTCGACTGCGACCTGCTGGTGGTCGCCGCCTCCGAGTCGAGTCGTCTGGAGTGGTTGCTGGAACGTACCGCCCGGCGCCCGATCCTGACCGTGGGCGACGGGGACGGTTTCGGGCGCCGCGGGGTGATCGTCAACTTCTTCCTCGACGCCGAGGTGGTGCGCTTCGAGGTCAACCAGCGCGCGGTCGAGGCGAGCGGGCTCGAGCTGAGCTCGCGGCTGCTCAAGCTCGCCCGTCTCGTCGAGTCGCCGCGGTGAGGGCCGGCGGGTGAGGAGGCCGTCGCTGTCGGTGCGGGCCAAGCTGGTGGCGATCATCGTCCTCGCCACCGGCCTGTGCCTGGGCGCCGGCTTCCTGTTCGTGGTGGTCAACGACGTCCGCACCTTCCGCCGCGACAGCGTCGACAGCGCGACGCTGGTGGCGCGGGTGGTCGCCGGCTACAGCGTGTCGGACCTCGCCTTCCGCGACCGCACCGCGGCCACCGAGACCCTGGGCGCCCTGGCGGCGGTGGCGGCGGTCGAGGCCGCGGTCCTGTGCGACGCCTCGGGCGAGGCGCTGGCGACCTACGGCGACGCGACCGGCGAGCAGGGCGCCTGCGGCGCCCACGGGCCGCCGGTGGCGCTGACCGGCAGCTGGCTCCACGTCCGCCAGCCGGTGGTCCACCAGGGCGAGACCTACGGCACCCTGGTGCTGCGCGTCTCCACGGCCGACTTGCGGCGCCGGGTGATCCGCCACGCCCTGGTGATGGGTCTGGCGATGGTCGCCCTGATCGGTCTCGGCGTCGCCCTCGCCATGCGCCTGCAGCGCATCGTCTCGGACCCGATCCTGCGCCTGGCCGACACCGCCGGGACCATCGCCGCGACCGGCGACTACTCGATCCGCGTCGCCCGCTCCGGCAGCGACGAGATCGGCCAGCTCTGCGACCGCTTCAACGGCATGCTCGACCAGGTCCAGCAGCGCGAGTCGGAGCGGGACCAGGCCGAGCTGCGGACGCGCGAGAAGAGCCAGTTCCTGGCCGCGATGAGCCACGAGCTGCGCACCCCCCTGAACTCGATCATCGGCTTCTCGACCGTGGTGCTGACGCGCATGGCGGACCGCCTGCCGCCGACCGGGGTCAGGTTCCTGGAGAACATCCAGGCCTCCGGCCAGCACCTGCTCGGCATCATCAACGACATTCTCGACCTGTCCAAGATCGAGGCCGGCAAGATGGAGCTCGAGCTCGACTGGGTCGACGTCGGCATGGTGGTGGAGGGGGTGACGGCGGTGATGCGCGGCGCGGCGGAGAGGCGCCGCGTCACCGTCGAGCTGGCCGTCCCCGCCGACCTCCCCAACCTGCGGGCCGACCCGATCAAGCTCAAGCAGATCCTCTACAACCTGATGTCGAACGCGGTCAAGTTCTCGCCCGAGGGCGGCGTGGTGCGGATCGAGGCGCGCCGCCTCCAGGCCGCCGCCTCGCCGCTCGGCGTCGACTCGCTGGCGATCGCGGTCTCGGACCGCGGCATCGGCATCCCGGAGGAGCACCGCCAGCGGATCTGGGAGCCCTTCACCCAGGCCGACTCGAGCACCGCCCGGCGCTACGGCGGCACCGGTCTGGGCCTGTCCCTGGTGCGGGCGATGGTGCAGATGCACCGCGGCGTGGTGGAGCTGGAGAGCCAGGTCGGCGTGGGCAGCACCTTCACCGCCGTCCTGCCCCGGGACCTGGCCGGCTCCGGGATGGTGCGTCGGGTCTCGGGCGAGCAGGTGCTGGCGGTGGTGCGCCGGGCCTCAGTCCGCGCCCACCTGGGCCGGGACCTGGCCGCGGCCTTCGACGTGGCGGTCGGCGGCGACCGGGAGGAGGCGCTGCGGGTGCTCGAGGAGCGGCGGCCGGCGGCGATCCTGGTCGACCTCGAGCCGCCGGGGCTCGAAGGGTGGGAGCTGCTCTCGACGCTCAAGGCCGACCCGGCCGCGGGCGGCCTGCCGGTGGTGCTGCTGGCCCCGGCCG
>CAYTJW010000191.1:0-8232 GCA_964438135.1 uncultured Thermoanaerobaculia bacterium | reverse complement strand
GGTGACGCCGCCGCCGCTGCCCGGGGCAGCGCCTGCCCCGCTGCCGGCGCCAACCGAGGTGGCCGCGCCGGGGGCGGCGGAGGGGCCGGAGCTCCTGGCCGAGGCCACCACCCCCGACGACCTGCTGGCGCTCGCAGCCGACTCCCTCCAGAACGTGGAGATGCGGGACGAGATCGCCGACGCCCTGCTCGCGTTCTGCGCGCCCTTCTTCCGCCGGCGCATCGTCCTGCAGGTGCGCAAGGACAGCGTCGCCGGCTGGCGCGGCGAGGGCGACGGGGTCGACCCGGCGCTGGTCCGCAACATCTCCATTCCCCTGAGCGAGCCGTCGGTGTTCGTCCCCATGGTGCAGGGGGTGCCGTTCTGGCTCGGCGCCCTGCCGCCGATGCCGCGCAACGCCGAGCTGACCATGGCCCTCGGCGGCGCCAGGCCCAAGGACTGCGTCATCCTCCCCGTCACCCTCAAGCAGAAGGTGATCTGCTTCCTGTACGCCGACAACGGCCCGGACGGGGTCTCCGGGGCGCCGGTGAGCGCCCTCCGCCGACTGGCGGCCAAGGCCGGGGTCGCCTTCCAGGTCTACATCCTCAAGGGGAAGATCCGCGCCCTGTGAGGCCGGGAAGCCCCACCGTCAGCGTCGTCGCCCTGCTGCGCGGGGTCAACGTCGGCGGCCGGAATCGGCTGCCGATGGCCGAGCTGGTCGCCGTCTGCCAGGCGGCCGGGGGCCGGCACGTGCGGACCTTCATCCAGAGCGGCAACGCCGTGCTCGAGGTCGACCCGGCGGCGGTCGACGGCCTCCCGGCGCGGCTCGCGCGCCTCCTCGCCGAGCGCGCCGGGCTCGAGGTGCCGGTGGTGGTGCGCACCTCCCTCGAGCTGGCGGCGGTGGTGGCGCGCAACCCGTTTGCCGCCCGCGGCACGGCCCCGGAGCAGCTGCACTGCGCGTTCCTGGCCGACCGGCCGGCCCCGGGGCGGGTCGCCGCCCTGGACCCCGATCGCTCGCCCCCCGACCGGCTCGAGGTCGTGGGGCGCGAGGTCTACCTCTGGCTGCCCGACGGCGTGGCCCGGAGCCGGCTCACCGCCGACTACCTCGACCGCACCCTCGGCACCACCAGCACCGCCCGCTCCTGGCGGACGGTGGTGGCCCTCGAGGCGATGGCCCGGGGCTGAGACCGCCGTCGCCAGCCGCGCGCCGCCAGGGCGGTTCTCGCCCCGCGGGCGAAACCCCGCCGCCGCCGTTCCGTTTCTCGGGGCAGGGGCACTCGGGCACCCAGCCGGGGAGGTCGCGATGAGCCACGCCACGTTCCTCCAGACGACCGTCACGGGCGCTTTCCTTGCCCTGGTGGCCACGGCCACGGCGACGCCGCCGCCGGCGCACGCGGGGAGGTCGCCGGTCGACCTGTCCATCGAGGAGCACCTCCGCGACGGCGAGGTGATCTCGGAGGAGGCCCTCGGTGCCGGCGTCACACGCTCCCAGCGCCTGACGATCCGCCACGGCGGGCTGGTCCGGCGGGCGGTCTTCAAGACGGTCAACCTCGAGGCCGACCAGCCCGCCCACGGCCTCCGCTGGGAGCTTCGCTTCCGCGACAGCTACCGGTTCGAGGTCGCGGCCTACCGGCTGGACCGACTGCTCGGCCTCGGCATGGTGCCGGTGACCGTCGTGCGCGAGGTCGGGGGTCGGACCGGCGCGGTGCAGGACTGGGTCGAAGGGTCGATGACCCTCGACGAGGCGATCCGGCAGGGTGTCAACCCGCGCCGGCCCGAGCTGGTGCCTGGGCAGTTCATGTCCATGTACATCCTCGACGCCCTGGTCGACAACGTCGACCGCAACATCGGCAACATCCTGGTCCGGCCGGAGCGGGACGAGGTCTTCCTGATCGACCACTCCCGCTCCTTCCGCTGCCGGTGCAAGCTCCCGACCACCGGCGTCTACCGCCGCGATGTCCCGCTCGCCCCCGACCTGGCCGAGCACCTCCGATCGCTCGACCGGGGCCAGCTCGAGCGAGCCCTCGGCGACCTGCTGACGCGCGAGCAGGTCGCGGCGCTGCTGCGACGCCAGGAGCTGCTCCTGGCGCAGCTCGGGGCGCAGGGGCTGCTGCCGGAGACCGGGGCGGGTGTCGCCTCCCGCGGCCCGGCCGACATGGTCGCGCAACCCCCGGCGGCGCTGGTGGGTCGCTCGACCGCGACCAGCAGGTAGCACGCGCCAGGGCGCCGGGGCGACGGCCCGGCGACGGCCGCCGGTCAGCCCGCGCTGGCCGGCACCGTCACCGGCTGGACCCGCCAGATCCGCTGGCAGTACTCGCGGATCGCCCGGTCGGAGGAGAAGAAGCCGCAGCGGGCCGAGTTGAGGATCGACATCCGCGTCCACCGCTCCTGGTCGCGGTAGGCCGCCTCGACCCGGTCCTGGGCGTCGACGTAGGAGCGGTAGTCGGCCAGCAGCAGGTACTCGTCGTGGCCGAGGAGGGAGTCGAGCAGCGGCTGGAACAGCGCCCGGTCGCCGCCCGAGAAGTGGCCCTCGGCGACGAGGCCGAGCACGGCCGCGAGCTCGGCGTCGCTGCCGGCCACCATGCGCGGGTCGTAGCCCCGGCGGCGCAGCTCCAGCGCCTGGTCGGCGTCGAGGCCGAAGAGGAAGAAGTTGTCCTCGCCCACCCGCTGCCGGATCTCGACGTTGGCGCCGTCGAGGGTGCCGACGGTGAGGGCGCCGTTCAAGGCGAACTTCATGTTGCCGGTGCCCGACGCCTCCTTGCCGGCCATGGAGATCTGCTCCGACAGGTCGGCACCGGGGTAGACGCGCTCGGCCAGGGTGACGTTGAAGTTGGGCAGGAAGACGACCCGCAGCCGGCCACCGAGCTCGGGGTCGCGGTTGACCACCTCGGCCACCGAGTTGACCAGCTTGATGATGAGCTTGGCCATGCGGTAGCCGGGGGCGGCCTTGGCGCCGAAGAGCACGGTCCGCGGCAGCTGCTCGCGGGCCGGGTCGAGCTTCAGCCGGCGGTACAGGGTCACGCAGTGCAGGACCTTGAGCAGCTGGCGCTTGTACTCGTGCAGGCGCTTGACCATGACGTCGAACAGCGACTCCGGGTCGAGCTCGACGCCGAGCAGGCCCCGGACCGTGGCGGCGAGGTCCTCCTTGTTGGCCCGCTTGACCTGCCGCCACTCCGCCCGGAAGGCCGCGTCGTCCGCCAGCGGCGCGAGCCGCTCGAGCTGCTCGAGGTCGACCAGCCACCCGTCGCCGAGGCGGGCGGTGACGAGGGCGGCGAGGCGGGGGTTGGCGAGGCGGACGAAACGCCGCGGGGTGACGCCGTTGGTGACGTTGGTGAAGCGCTCGGGCCAGAAGGCGGCCAGGTCGGGCAGGGTGCGCTCGACCAGCAGCCGCGACTGCAGCTCGGCCACGCCGTTGACGGCGAAGCTGCCGAGGGTGGCGAGGTTGGCCATCCGCACCCGCCGCTCGTCGCCCTCCTCGACCAGCGACATGGCGGCCACCCGCGCGTGGTCGCCCGGGTGGCGGCGGTGGACCTCGTCGAGGAAGCGCCGGTTGAGCTCGTAGACGATCTCCAGGTGGCGCGGCAGCAGCCGCTGGAAGAGGTCGGTCGGCCAGCGCTCGAGCGCCTCGGGGAGGAGGGTGTGACAGGTGTAGGCGAAGACCTGCCGGCAGACGTCCCAGGCTTCCTCCCAGCTCAGCCCCTCCTCGTCGACGAGGATCCGCATCAGCTCCGGGATCGCCACCACCGGGTGGGTGTCGTTGAGCTGGATCGCGACCTTGTCCGGCATCGCCCGCCAGTCGTCGTTGCGCAGCCGGAAGCGGCGCAGGATGTCGCGCAGCGAGCAGGCGACGAAGAAGTACTGCTGCTTGAGGCGCAGCTCCTTGCCCTGGAAGGTGGTGTCGTTGGGGTAGAGGACCTTGGAGATGTTCTCCGACAGCACCTTGTCCTCGACCGCGCGGGCGTAGTCGCCGACGTCGAAGCAGGCGAGGTCGAACTCGCGGCTGGCCCGCGCCCGCCACAGCCGCAGCAGGTTGCAGTGCGGCGTGCCGAAGCCGGGCACCAGCACGTGACAGGGCTCGCCGAGGACCCGGCGGCCCGGCACCCAGCTCACCCGCAGGCGGCCGGCGGCATCCCAGCGGTGCTCGACGTGGCCGTAGAAACCGACCTCGACCACGTCGTCGGGCTGCGGGAACTCCCACGGGAAGCCGTAGAACAGCCAGTCGTCGGGGTTCTCGCGCTGCCAGCCGTTGTCGAAGGTCTGGCGGAAGATGCCGAACTCGTACCGGATGCCGTAGCCGACGGCGGGGATGCCGAGAGTGGCCAGGGAGTCCATGAAACAGGCCGCCAGGCGCCCCAGCCCGCCATTGCCGAGGCCCGGCTCGGCGTCGAGCGCGACCAGCTGCTCGAGGTCGACGCCGAGCCGGCCGAGGGCCTGCCGGGCCACGTCCTCGGTGCCGGTGGCGAGGAGGTTCGCCGGCAGCTGGCGGCCGAGCAGGTACTCCGCCGACAGGTAGTAGACGAACTTCGGGTTGACCTCGAAGCAGGCGTCGGCGGTGCGGCGGAAGCGCTCCACCAGCTCGTCGCGCACCGTCACCGCCAGCGCCGCCAGCAGGTCCTGCCGGCTGGCGGTCTGCACGGCCTGGCCGCGGTAGCGGTAGAGGTTGGCGAGCAACCGCCGCTGGAAGCCGTCGACGGTCCGGTCGAGGTCGAGGCCGATCTGCTCGGTGGTGGTCACGGAAGCACCTCCAGGCACCGCCAGAGCTTGCCCGGTCCCGGCGCGGAGCGCAACTCCCTCCGGCCGCCCCCGGCTCTCGGCCGCCGGCTGCCAGCGCCCCCGCCACCCGGCCGGGGAGGGCGGCGGGGGCCAGGGCCTTTGCCCTCGCCCGCGGCGCGGGGTATCCTTGCCCCGCCCGCGCCCGAACCCTTTTCCCGGCGCCACGTAAAGACCGGGGAATGGGACGAGCGAAGGAGGTCTCGTGACGCGTCGTACCTCTGCCGCCGCCTGCCTGGTCGCCCTGCTCGCGTCCGTCGCCGCCGCCGAGGCCATCCGGGTCCCGGCCCTGCCGGCCGAGTCGACCGCCCCGCCGCCGCCCGGCGAGGCGCCGCTCGAGCTCGACCTGCTCGGCGCCTTCGAGCTCGCCCTGGCCCGCAACCTCGACCTGCAGGTGGGGCGCTACGACCTGGCGCTGGCCGACACGGGCATCCTCGGCCAGTCCGGCATCTTCGACCCCACCTTCACCGCCGGCGTCGACGGCTCCTACCGCGAGTCGCCGTCGGCCACCCAGCTCGAGGGCGCGCTGGTCAGCCAGAGCCGGCGCACCGGCTTCAACCTCGGCCTCGGCCAGCTGCTGCCGACCGGCACCCAGCTCGGCCTCGACCTGTCCTCCGACCGCAGCGCCACCAACTCCCAGTTCTACTACCTCAACCCCAACTGGTCGAGCGGCCTCACCGCCTCCCTCACCCAGCCCCTCCTGTCCGGCTTCGGCACCCTGGTGAACCGGGCCGGCATCGTCGTCGCCCAGAACAGCCGCGAGCAGACCGCGTCGGCGTTCGCCACCGTGGTCATCGCCACCCTGGCCGAGGTCGAGCGCGCCTACTGGGGCCTCGAGGCGGCGCGGGAGCAGGTCAAGGTCGCCGAGCAGTCGGTGCAGCTCGCGGAGCGGCTCCTCGAGGAGACCCGGCAGCGGGTCAAGGTCGGCACCTCGGCGCCGATCGACCTGGTCCAGTCCGAGGCCGGCGTGGCCACCCGCCGCCAGGAGCTGATCTACGCCCGCAACGCCGCCGGCAACGCCGAGGACGCGCTCAAGGCCCAGCTCGGCTTCGACCGGCCCGAGGAGTGGCTGCGGCCGATCGTCACCACCGAGGCCTACGAGATGGTGCCGCAGCCGACCGACCTCGAGCCGGCGATCCGCACCGCCCTCGAGAAGCGGCCCGACCTGGAGCGCCAGGAGCTGTCCCTCGAGACCCTCGACCTGAACGCCAAGCTGGCCCGCAACCAGGTGCTGCCTCAGCTCGACCTCAAGGCCTCCTACGGCTTCGCCGGCACCGGCGGCAAGGGGGAGATCGAGCTGCCGAACGGGGACACGATCCCCATCGACAGCGGCTGGACCGACTCCATGGAGCAGATCCGCGACGCCGACTACCCGGGCTGGACCCTCGGCCTGTCGCTGTCGCTGCCGATCGGCAACAACCAGGCGCAGGCGACCCTCGCCCAGCGCCGCTGGGAGCTGGAGCAGGGCAAGGCCCGGCTGCAGCTGCTGCGGCAGCAGGTCATCCGCGAGGTGCGGCAGGCGGTGCGCGCCCTCGACGACGGCGCCGCGGCGATCGAGGCGGCGGTCGCCTCGCGCCAACTGGCGGAGCGCAACCTGCAGGCCGAGCACACCAAGTTCAACAACGGCCTGTCGACCAACTACCAGGTGCTCCAGATCCAGCAGGACCTGTCGGACGCCCAGCTGGCCGAGCTCAGGGCCCGCATCGACTACCGCAAGGCCATGGCCGGCTACCGGCTCTCGACCGGCACCTTCCTCGAGGCGTTCAACGTCGAGATCGTCGACCCGGGCGCGCCGCCGCCGCACCACGACTACTGGCAGGACGTCGAGTGGCTGCAGTTCGTCGACCTCGAGGACCCGTTCGGCGCCCGGCCCGCCCCCGAGACCGCGCCGGCGCCGTGAGCCGACCCGCCGACCGCCGCCGTTCGGGCCGGGCGGGGGAGCGGGTCGCCGGCCGCTGACAGGCCCTACCGCACGCTGGCCGTGCCCCGCGCCACCTGGCGCAGGCTGTCGAGGGCCGCCCGCGCCGGCGGCGGGGTGGACGTGAAGCGGAGGCGGAAACCGCTGCCGTCGAGCCGCCTCTCCACCACCTTGCCGTAGATCTCGTCGGCCAGCACGGTGCCGCGGGCGTCGAGGAGCTGCACCTTGAGGTTGGCGTACAGCTCGAGGTGCTCGGCCGGGCCGTCGAGGTCGGCCTCGAGCTTGGACAGCGCCGTCAGCGCGCCGGTGTGGACCTCGGTCCCGAGGTGCTTGGCCTCGACCAGCACGTAGCGGGCCGGGACCGCCTCGGGCAGCCGGGCCAGCGGCTCGCGGCCGCCCTTGTAGCGGAGGCCGTGGACGCCGCCCACGCCGCCCACCTCGTAGATGGTGATCGGCCCCCGCACCCCCTTGGGGGAGACCTGCAGCTGGCCGATCACCTCCACCACCGGGCCGGCGCCGAGCAGCGTGGGCTCCGAGATCAGGATCTGGCCACCCGTGGTGTAGGACTCGATGCGCGAGGTCAGGTTGACCGGCGGGCCGACCAGGCCGTACTTGGTGCGGCGCTGGGAGCCGATGTTGCCGACCACCACCTCGCCGGTGTTGAGGCCGATCCCCATCTCGACCTCGGGCAGGCCCATGCGGCGGTTGCGCTCGTTGACGTCGCGCATCGCCAGCTGCATCTCGACCGCGCACGCCACCGCCCGGCGGGCGTCGTCCTCGCGCCGGATCGGCGCCCCGAACATGGCCAGGATGGCGTCGCCGAGGAACTCGTCGATGGTGCCGCTGTAGCGGAAGATGATCTCGGTCATGGCCCCGAGGTAGTTGTTCAGGAGCGACACGATCTGCTCCGGCTGGAGGCCTTCCGACAGGGCCGTGAAGCCGCGCAGGTCGGACATCAGGATGGTCACCGTGCGCAGCTCGCCGCCGAGCTTCAGCGCCTCCGGGCTGTCGAGGATGCTCTCCACCACGTCGTCCGACAGGTAGCGGCCGAAGACGTCGCGGATGAAGCGGTTGCGCAGCTCGAGCTGGCGCTGGCTGCGCTCGAGCGCGGCGTAGGCCTCGTCGCGCTGCAACTGGCTGATGTAGCCGCGGGAGTGGTAGCGGATGCGGGCGATCACCTCCAGCCGGTCGGGGAGCTTGACCATGTAGTCGTTGGCGCCGCGGGCGAAGGCCTCGGCCTTGACCACCGGCTCCTCCTTGGTCGACAGCACGATCAGGGGCACGGAGCGGGTGACCGGGTTGGCGCGCAGGTACTTGACCAGGGTCAGGCCGTCCACCTGCGGCATGACCAGGTCCTGCAGGATCGTGGTCGGCTGGAAGCGGTTGGCGACCGCGATCGCCTGGGTCGGGTCCTGGCAGTGCTCGAACAGGATGTCGCCCTCGCTGGCCAGCATCCGCCGCACCGCCTCGCCGATCATGGCCTGGTCGTCCACCAGCAGCACCTTGATGCGGTGCTCGCCGAGGGCGCCGACCGGCGGCTCGGGGCGCGCGACCGGCTCGCCGCCGGC
>CAYTJW010000190.1:0-8329 GCA_964438135.1 uncultured Thermoanaerobaculia bacterium | reverse complement strand
CTCGGCCTCGTGGCGACGGGCCCGTTCCAGGCGCCGCCCGGCCGCGGCGGCAACCAGGGCGTCGTCGCGCGGCGCCAGCCCGCGCCGCACCGCGTCGACCTCGAGCAGGTCCAGGGCCTCGCCGTAGAGCGCCGCGTCGGGCCACCGGTGCGGGCCGGCGAAGACCTCCTGGTAGCGGGCGTAGCCGAGGTCCTCGAGCTGCCGCTCCGAGCGCAGGTGCTCCTCGAGGTTGAGGTCGCCGTCGCCGACCAGGCCCACCACCGCCAGGCCGCCGCCGGCCGGGAACGGCACCCGCGGGCTGAACACCGCCCCGCACAGCACCAGGCCCGCGAAGCGCCCGGGGTGGGCCAGGGCCATCTCCACCGCGGCGCGGGCGCCGCCCGAGAAGCCGGTGGCGTAGCAGCGCCGCCGGTCGACCGGGAAGCGCCGCTCGACCTCCCGCCACAGCGCCCGCTGCGCCGCCGCGACCGGCTCCCACGGCCCGTTGCGGGCCTCGTTCGACCCGACCAGGAGGTAGCCGAGCCGCTCCGCGGCCGGGGCGAGCAGCCGCACCGGGTCCGAGCCGCGGCCGCCGGGTGAGAAGGCGAACACGACCGGCCAGCGCCGCTCGGCGGTGAAGGCCGAGGGCAGGTAGAGGCTGTAGCCGAATTCCGGGTCGGCGGCGCAGCGGACGTCCTCGACCACCACCCCGACCGGCGCCTCGTCGGCGGCGAGCGCCGCGGCCGTGGCGGCGAGGAGCAGGACGACCGCGACCCCCCGGCCCATCGCCATGGTGTTACGAGCCCGGGCGGGCGCGGGTTGCCGGCGCGGTCAGGCGGGGTGCTCGCACGGCGGCTCGTCCTCCGCCCCCCGCCGCTCGTGGGCCTTTGCCACCGCCAGGATGAGGACGTTCCAGACGTTCCACCAGGCGACGGTGGTCCACGACGGCGCGAACACCACCAGCATGTAGTTGGCGATGCCGACCAGCAGCATCACCGTCACCACGGTGCGGCCCTTGAGGTTGGGCAGGCGGACCCGCGACAGCATCCCTGCCGCCAGCGTCAGCGCCAGCGTCGCCGCGGTGCCGGGACCGAGGTCGTCGCGCAGGAGCACCGCGGCCATGACGTAGGAGGCGGCGATCGGGGTCGGCACGCCCACCGTGCGGTCGTCCTTGACGTGCTCGTTGGTGGTCAGGTTGAAGCGCGCCAGGCGGAGGATGGCGGCCAGCAGGAAGACCAGGCTGCAGGCCAGGCCCCAGCCGCCGAAGGGCCGCAGGAACGCGAAGTAGAGCAGGAAGGCCGGCGCCGCGCCGAAGCTCAGGGCGTCGCTGAAGCTGTCCATCTCCTGCCCGAACTTGCTGGTCGCACGCAGCTTGCGGGCGACGAAGCCGTCGCTCATGTCGAGCGTGATGGAGAGCAGGAGGAGGTAGACCGCGGCCTCGAAGTGCCCCTCCGCGGCGACGATGACGGCCGCGAAGCCGCAGCCGATGTTGGCGGCCGAGATCGCGTTGGGCGCAACGTAGCGGGCGCGGCTCACGGTCGTCGGTCTCCCCCCGCAGAGAGGATAGCACTGCCGGCAGCGGCCGGCGAGTCGGCCGGGGCGGGCCCGGTCGGGGCGACGGCCGGGACGCGGATGCGGAGGCAGACGAAGAAGCCGGCCACGGCGATCGCCGCGGCGAGCAGGAACACCCAGCGGAAGCCGCACGCCTGCCACAGGTAGCCGGACAGGACCGGCAGGGTCATGGCCACCGAGTGGTCGACGGTGACGCCGAGGGCGATGGTCGGGGTGATGTCGGCCGGGTCGTCGGCGATCTTGCGCAGGTAGGTGGTGCGGGCCACCCGCAGCGCGAACAGCACCGAGTCGAGGACGTAGGCGCCGTAGAGCGCCCACAGGGCGAAGGGCGCCGGCAGCAGGTCGGTGGCGAAGGCGTAGGTCAGGCAGACGCCGGCCAGGATCAGCTCGTCGACCGACAGCACCACCCGTTCGCCGACCCAGTCGACGACCTCGCCCAGGAGCGGCCGCATGACCACGCCCAGGGTCGAGGCCACGAAGTACAGCAGGGCGATGGTGCTGACCGACACCCCGTGCAGGTCGACCAGGACCCAGGCGCCGAAGGCCAGGAACAGCTGCTTGCGGATGCCGAACAGGGCCGAGATGGCGTAGAACAGGCCGTAGCGGCGCTTGACCACCACCAGGCGGGAGCGGGGCTCCCCCTCGCCGACGCGGACCCGCGCCCAGCAGGCCCCGGCCGCCAGCGCGCTGACCGCGGCCACGGCGTAGAACAGGTCGTAGCGGTCGCCGAACGCCCGCGCCAGCAGGAACACGGCGCCGACGCCGGCGATCGTGCCGAGGTTGCGGGCGCCGCCGAGCTGGCCGAGGCGCCGCCCCTCCCGCCCCTGCCGCGCCAGCATCAGGCCGATCGGCCCCTCGACCGCGAAGATGACGTGGTCGCCGAGCGACCAGACCACGGTCAGGGCCACCAGGGCCGCCATGCTCGGGGGCAGGAAGCCGAGCCCGGCCGCGCCGGCGGCGGACAGCAGCATGGCCGCCGCCGCCATGCGCGTCTCCCGCAGCACCACCAGCAGCGCGCCGGTGACGAACATGATGAAGAAGCCGGGCAGCTCGCGCGGCAGCTCCAGCCACCCCCGCGCCGCGGCGTCGAGGTGGTGGACGTCGGCCAGGTAGTTGTTGAGGGTGGCCTGGAAGATGCCGCCGGCGGCGCCGAAGAACGCCGTCGCCGCGAGCGCCGCCCGCAGGTCCGGCGCGACCTCGCCCCACCGTCGCCACCTCACGCCCTCGAGCCCCCCATGGGCGGGGAGTGTAGCCGAGCCGACAGGGGTCAGCCGACAGCTCCCCGCCGGCACCTGCGGCCGCCCGCCCCCGCGCCGGCACCCGCCGGCCGGGTAGGGAGGATGCGGCTATACTGGCCGGGATGGGCGACCCTTCGTCGGACCGGGCGCGCGCCCGCCGGAGCTGGCCGGTGACGCGCCTCGCCCTCGGCCAGGAGCCGGGCGACGACCTCGGCGCCCTCACCACGGCCACCGAGCGACTGGGGATGATGTGGGAGCTGGCCCGCGCGGCGTGGGGGCTCTCCGGCTGCGCGATTCCCACCTACGACCGCCGGCACGCGCCCGGCCGCCTGATCCGTCGCACGCCATGACGCGGGGCGGCCTCAACCAGGACTTCCTCGACATCCTCGCTGCCCTCACGGGCGCCGGCGCCGAGTTCCTCGTGGTCGGCGCCCACGCCATGGCGGTTCACGGGGTGCCCCGCGCCACCGGGGACCTCGACGTCTGGATCCGCCCGAGCGCGGAGAACGCCGAGCGGGTGCTGGCCGCCTTGCGGGCCTTCGGCGCCCCGCTCGAGGAGCATGGCGTCGGTGCCGGCGACCTGCAGGCGGTCGACACGGTCTACCAGATCGGGCTCCCGCCGAGGCGGATCGACCTCATGACGAGCGTCAGCGGCGTGGCGTTCGAGGCCGCCTGGGCGGGGCGGGTCGAGGTCGAGGTCGACGGGCTGCCCGTGCCCTTCATCGGTCGCGCCGAGCTCATCCGCAACAAGCTGGCGGCCGGCCGGGACAAGGACCTGGTCGACGTCCGGCTGCTCGCCCGCGACGGCGTCTGAAAACCGCCGCGCGGCGAGACGCACCTCACGCATCGCGCTGGCCGCGGGCGGAGTCGAACTGGGTGCGGTAGAGGTGGCTGTAGAGGCCGCCGGCGGCGAGGAGCTCCGAGTGGGTGCCCTGCTCGACCACCCGGCCCTTCCTGAGGACCAGGATCAGGTCCGCCCCCTGCACCGTCGACAGCCGGTGGGCGATGATCAGCGCCGTGCGGCCCGCGAGCAGGTCGTCGAGGGCTTGCTGGATCAGCGCCTCGGTGCGGCTGTCGACGCTGGCCGTGGCCTCGTCCAGGACCAGCACCTCCCCCGGGTGGGCCAGCGCCCGGGCGAAGGAGACCAGCTGCCGCTCGCCCTGGGACAGGACCGAGCCGCGCTCGTTCAGGGGGTGGTCGAGCCCGGCCGGCAACCGCTCCAGCACCGCCCCGAGGCGGCTCACCCGCACCGCCCGCGCGAGGGCTTCCGGCTCGGGCTCGCCGAACAGCGTGACGTTGCGGCCGAGGGTGCCGGCGAACAGGAACAGCTCCTGCTGGACCAGGGCGAAGCGGCGCCGCAGCGCCTCCGAGTCCCAGTCGCGGACCGACACCCCGTCGACGCGGATGTCGCCGCCCTCCGGCGGCAGCCGGTAGAAGCCCAGGAGCAGGGCGGCGGCCGTGGTCTTGCCCGAGCCGGTCGGCCCGACCAGGGCGACGGTGCGGCCCGGGGGGATGCGGAACGACACCCCCTCGAGCACCGGCACGCCCGCCTCGTAGGCGAAACGAACGTCCTCGAACACCACCTCGCCCGAGCCGTCGCCCGCCGCCACCGTGCCCGAGGGCTCCGGCGCGGTGTCGAGGATGCGGAAGATGCGCTCGCTGGCCACCACCGAGCTCTGCAGGATGCTGAACTTGTCCGCCAGGTCCTGCAGCGGCATGAACAGCATCCGCAGGTAGAGCAGGAAGGCGACGATGGTGCCGACCGACAGCTCGTGGCGCAGGGCCGCGCCGCCGCCGTACCACACGACGATGGCGATGGCGGACACGGCGAAGGCGTCGACCAGGGGCCGAAACACGGCGTAGACGTGCATCAGCCGCAGCTGCGTCCGGTACAGCTCGGCGTTGACGTCGCCGAAGCGGGCCGAGGTCTCCCGCTCGCGGACGAAGGACTTGAGCACGGCGATGCCCTGCACCGACTCCTGGACGAAGGTGTTGACCCGCGCCACCTGGACCCTGACCACCCGCAGCAGGCGCTGCGAGGCGCGCTTGAACCACCACGACAGCAGCACCAGCGGCGGCACCAGCAGCAGCAGGCGGGCGGTCAACCCCGGCGACAGCGCCCACAGGATGCCGAGGACGCCGAAGAACAGGCAGACGTCGGCCAGGGCCGTGGCCAGCACCGAGGCGAACAGGTCGGACAGGGTGGCGGTGTCGTTGGTGACGCGGGTGACCAGGCGGCCGACCGGGTTCGCGTCGAAGTACCGCACCGGCAGGCGGTGGAGGTGGCGCCACAGCTCGCCGCGCACCTCGAGCACCGCCGCCTGGCCGAGCTGGTTGAGGCCGACCGCGGTGCCGTAGGCGAGGGCGAAGTTGAGGGCCAGCAGGCCGAGGTAGAGCAGGCCGAGGCGAACCACCCCCCGCCGGTCCTCCTCGCGCAACCCGTCCCGCTCCGCCGCCGGCAGGGCGAGGAGCTCGGCCTGGGACAGGAAGCGGTCCGGGCCGCCGGCCGGGTCCGGCACCCGGAACCAGCCCTCCCCCACCAGCAGGCGACGCGTCTCGAGCTCGGCCCGCTCGGCCCGCTCGAGGTCGTCGGCGCGGACGAAGACGCGCGCCCCGTCCCCGGCCTCGACCAGCCGGTCGGCGACCCGGGCCAGGCGCTGCCGGTCGGCCGCGGCGGAGAGGTCGACCTGCAGCCAGGGCGGCAGAATGTGCCGGTCGAGCCCGTGCCGCACCACCAGCGGCAGGCTCATCTCCAGCGCCGCCGTCAGCAGCGACAGGACGGCGCACCCGGCGAGCAGGAGCCAGCGGCCGTGGAGGTAGCCCAGCATCCGGGAGAGGTGGCGGAGCAGGGTGAAGGCGCCGAGCCGCTCCTCCTCGCGCTGGATGCTCATCGCGCCTCCACCGGTGCCGGCAGGGCCGCGGGACGGGCTGGGCGCGGCGCGCTCACTCCGCCATCTCCTGCAGCTCGACCATGTCGCGGTAGGTGCCGGGCACGGCCGCGAGCTCGGGGTGGGTGCCGCGCTGGACCACCCGCCCGCGGGCCAGGACCAGGATCTGGTCGAGGTCGCGCACGGCGCTGACGCGGTGGCTCACCAGCACCGTGGTGCGGCCCTGCCGGGCCCGCGCCATCCCGGCCAGGATCCGCCGCTCCGCGTCCGCGTCCACCGCCGACAACGTGTCGTCGAGCAGCAGCACCGGCGCGTCCTTGAGCAGCGCCCGGGCCAGGCACAGCCGCTGCTTCTGGCCCCCCGACAGGGTGATGCCGCGCTCGCCGAGCACGGTCTCGTAGCCGTCGGGGAAGGCCATGATCTCGTCGTGCAGGGCGGCCGCGCGGCAGGCCGCCTCAAGCTCGGCCGGGCTCGCTCCCGGCTTGCCCAGGCGGAGGTTGTCGGCGATGGTCTCGGAGAACAGGAAGGCCTCCTGCGGCACGTAGGCGAGGGTCTCCCGCAGCCGGGCGAGGGGCAGCTCGACCACGTCGTGACCGCCGACGAAGACGGTCGCGGGCGGCGGGTCGTGGAGGCGCGCGAGCAGCTGCACGACGGTGCTCTTGCCGGAGCCGATCTCCCCCACCACGCCCAGGCTGCCGCCCTCCGGCACCTCGAGGTCGAGACGGGAGAGCGCCGGGCCCTCGGCGCCGGGGTAGGAGAAGGTCAGGTCGCGCACGGCCAGCGTCCCCGCCAGCGGGCCCGGGTCGGGGCCGGTGCCGGCCGGCTGGGGGGCGCGGGCGAGGAAGGCGTTGATGCGGTCCATCGACGCGGTGGCCCGCTGCACCAGGGCCAGCATCCAGCCAGAGGCGATCATCGGCCAGGTCAGCATGCCGAGGTAGGACACCAGGGCGACGAAGGTGCCGACGCTGGTGGCGCCGGCGATGACGCGGAGGCCGCCGACGCCGAGCAGGATGGCGAGGCAGGAGCCGGCCAGGAGCAGGATGAGGGGGTGGAACAGGGCGTCCACCACCGTGTGCCGCATGAACTGGCGGAAGTACTCGCGGCTGTGGCGGTCGAAGTCGGCGGTGTCCCCCGCGCGCTGGGCGTAGGCCTTGAGGACGCGGATGCCGGCCACCGACTCGCGCGTCTTCTCGGTCATCGCCTCGAACGACGCCTGCACCGCGTCCCAGCGCTGGTAGACCGCGCGCAGGGAGTAGAACATCACCACCGCCAGCAGCGGCAGGGGCAGGATGGCGACGCCGGCCAGCCCGGCGTCGAGGGCCAGCATCGCCGCCAGCGTGGCGAGGGCGAAGCCGGTGGCGTCGAAGCCGGCGACCAGGCCCATGGCCAGGGCCTGGCGCACCGAGTCGACGTCGTTGGTGGCCAGCGCCATGACCTGGCCGGTCGAGGTCCGCGCCAGCTCCTCGGGGGACAGGGTGAGGGCGTGGTCGAACACCCGCTGCCGCAGCTCCACCTCGGCCCGGCGCGAGGCGGTGAAGAAGAAGTGGCGCCAGGCGAAACGGAAGAAGGCGCTCGTCAGCGCCAGCCCCAGCAGCAGCAGGCCCGCGCGGCCGACCTCGGGGGCGGTCAGGGAGGAGGCGGCGAGGCCGTCGACCACCCGCCGCACCACCAACGGCACCGCCAGCTGCGCGCCGTCGGTGGCCAGCAGGCAGACCATCCCCGCCGCCACGTGCCAGCGGTGGCGCAGGAAGAGCCGCAGGATGTCGCGCAGCGCGGGTCGCATCGGTCGAGGCCGCCCGGGTGGGGAGTCTAACCGGGTCCCCCCACCGCCGTCGAGGCGTGTGCAAGGCGACGCACGCCCCAGGCCAACGTGGACGTGGACATGGACATGGACCTCGACCTGGACCCCGGCCCGGCCACCGTCCACGACCACGTCCACGTCCACGTCCACGACCGCGTGTCGAGGCGTCCACCGGCATGCGGTTCCCATGACCGGCGAGCCGGATCCTCCCCGCCGGTCGAGGCGTGGTCTGCCCCGCCCCCGCCGGCCCCCGCCCACGGTAGAATCGTCACCGACCATGGCGGGCAGCGACGGTTCCCGGGCGAGCGGCGGCGGCGAGCGGCGCCACGGCCAGTCGTCCTCCGGCCTGACCCGGCTGGCCGACGCGGTCGGCGACCTGGCCTACACCGACGACCTCACCGGCCTGTTCAACGCCCGCCTGCTCAAGGTGCTGTTCGAGCAGCTGTGGCCGGAGCTGCGCACGCGCCAGCCCTGGCTGGCGCTGCTGATCATCGACCTCGACCGCTTCAAGGAGGTCAACGACACCCACGGTCACCTCACCGGCGACCAGGTCCTCAAGGCCACCGCCGGCGTGCTGCGCAGCCACTTCCGCAGCGAGGACGTGATCGCCCGCTACGGCGGCGACGAGTTCGTGGTCGTGCTGCCGGGCGCGGGCATGGCCGAGGCTGAGGCGCTCGGCGAGAGGGCGCGGGCGGCGCTGGCCGGGATCTCCTTCCGCGACGCGGCCAGCGGCGCCCCGGTCGAGGTGCCGGTGTCCTTCAGCATCGGCGTCGCCAGCTACCCCCACGACGGCACCACCGGCGAGGAGCTTCTCATCGCCGCCGACCGGCGGCTGTTCGAGGACAAGCGCT
>CAYTJW010000189.1:0-8428 GCA_964438135.1 uncultured Thermoanaerobaculia bacterium | reverse complement strand
TTCTGGAGCAGGTGGGCGAGGTCGAGCCGGACCAGCCACTTGGGGAGGTTGGCGAGGCCGAGGGCGACGGTGCAGGCGACCGCCGCGGAGCGGCCGGGGTCCTCGCGTCGGCGCCGATGCGCGGCCCACAGCGCCGCCGCCATGACCGGCAGCACGGCGGCGTAGAGCGACAGCTGCAGCGCCGCCCGCGGGGTGGCGGCGGCCGCCAGCAGGTTGCCGGCGAACAGGCGGGACCCGGGCAGGATCGAGCCCACCAGGCCGAGGTTCTGGCGGGCGAGCTCGAGCCAGTCCGTCTGCCGCACGAAGTCGGCCAGGAGCAGGGTCGCGGCGACGAGGGTGGCGGCGAAGGCGAGGTGGCGACCGGCGCCGGCGCGGCGGACGGTGGGCAGGAGGAGCGCGACGACCGTCCAGCCGGCGACGATCAGGAGCCCGCTGTAGACGTGCATGGCGATGGCGAGGGCGACGGTCAGCGCCAGCCAGCCGTGGTCGCGCGGGCGGCCGTGCTCGACGACGCGCAGGGCGGCGTGCAGCGTGAGCGCCACGACCAGGCCGACCACCGCCTTGTGCCACGGCCCGGGCAGGGCCAGGAAGCAGGCCACCGGCAGCAGCGCCCAGGGCAGCGGCACGAGCCTGCGCGCCGCGAGCAGGGTCAGCAGGGCGGTCAGCGCGCGCAGGGCCACCCAGACCTGGCGGACGACCTCGAGGTCGGGCTCGCCCGACGGGAACAGGCGGGCCAGCAGCCCGTACATCGCCGAGTAGTGGGTGAAGCGGGCGAAGTCCATCTCGCCCCGCGCGCTGGCGCGGATGCCCTCGAGCAGGACCCCCTCGTCGAAAGGGGCCAGGCCGTAGCGGTGGTAGCTCCAGAAGAACGCCGCCGAGCCGGCCAGCACGAGGGCGGCCACCGCGACTGAGGCGCGGCGCTCGGGGTCAGGCGGCGCCATGGCCCGGCGCCCGCCGCGGCAGCTGACCCGAGCGGTGCAGGCGCTCGCGTGCGACGTTGGCGTCCGCGCCGGCCTCGTGGGTGCCGACGTCGCCGGCCACCTCGCCCTTGCCGCAGTTGGCCGCCACCTCGACGTCGTGGATCCACGGGTCGCAGGCGGTGATGAAGCCGATCAGGATCACCCGGCGCTTGATCCGCGACAGGTCGAAGCCGAGCAGCAGCATCAGGCTGAGGAGGGCGCCGTCGACGAGCAGCGGCCACCCGCGCCGGCGGAGGACGGCCACGGCGGCGTGGAAGAGCAGGTAGGGGGCAGCCAGCGCCCGCGACCGGCGCAGCAGGCGGCGGAAGCGCTCCAGATGAGGCTCGAGGTAGGCGAGGTCGACCAGCTCCGCCACCGGCCGGTAGCCCCCCGCGCTCCGCACCACCAGGTAGTGGTGAATGTAGAGGCACTTGCGGACCCGGAAGGCGGCCAGGAGGCAGAAGTAGAGCTTCTGGAAGACGCGCACGTCGTCCCGCCGCACCCGGCCACCGGTCTCGCGCTCGAGGTCGTCGACCAGCTCGTCCGGGGCGACGCACCCGTCCTTGAACTCCTCGGTCGCCCGGCCCAGGGGCCGGCAGCCGAGGTAGAACACCTCCTTGACGAAGGGGTGGGCTGCGGCGTAGGCGAGGACCGGCTCCATCTGGCTCTCGTTGAGCCCGCGCAGGACCGTCACCACCAGGTCGGTGGCGACGCCGTGCCGCTCGAGCGAGGCCAGGACGCGCTCGCGGACGGCGCGCATCGGCCGGCCCCGCAGGACCAGGTCGTGCTCGTCCGAGAAGCCGTCGAGCTGGAGGTGGACCTCGTCGAGGCCGGCCGCGACCAGGCGGCCGAGCCGCTCCGGGTCCTGGATCTCGATGCCGTTGGTGTGCAGGGCGGTGATGTGGCCGCCGCGGCGGGCCAGCCGGAGGATGTCCTCGAGGTCGCGGCGCAGGGTCGGCTCGGCGCCCATCAGGTCGAGCTTGAGGCGCCGCCCACGGCTGACCAGGAAGCGCTCGAGCTCCGCGAGCGGCAGGTCCTCCTCCTGGTAGTCGTCGGCGCTCGCCAGGCAGATCGGGCAGCGCATGTTGCAGCGGGCGGTGAGGCGGAGGATGAAGTCCCGCTGCGGCAGGCTCGCCGGCAGCACGTCGTGGTAGAACTCGAGCAGCTCCTCGAAGTAGCGTGGCGCCCGGGACAGCAGGGCGCGGTGGCGGCCGTGGCGGGGGCAGCTCTTCTCGAGCAGGACCTGGCCGTCGGCCTCGACCACCCGGGCGTCGACCAGCTCGACGCACACCGGGCAGGTGCCGCGGGTGGTGCGCAGGGTCACCCCGTCCGGGGGCGCCGCAGCGGCGGTCGGCGGGGCGGCGCCTTCGCTCACCTCGCTCCCCCCTCGCGCAGCCGCCCGATGACCTGCTCGGCGAGCTCGAGGCTGGCCTCGACGCAGTGATCCATGTTGTTGTACCAGAACAGCCCCAGGCGACCGCCGAGGAGCAGGTTGCGGTAGCGACCGGCGGCGGCGCGGAAGGCGGCGAACGTGGCGCGGTAGTCGAGGGCGTAGACCGGGTAGGCCCAGGGGATGCGCTCGGTCCTCACCCCTACCACCTCGGCGGTCGAGCGGAGCAGCTTCTCGCGGACCAGGTCGTCGACGACCCGCTCGACGCGGCTCGGGGGGTCGTCCCAGGCCCTGCGATCGGCACCGCAGGTCACCTCCACGCACAGCGAGCGTCGGCCGGGCGGGGTGTTGCCGGGGTCGAAGCGGGCCGGCACGCTGACGCGCGAGAAGACCACGTCGGCCGCGCCGTGGTAGCACCACTGGAAGTCGTGCGGCTCGCCGTCCGACAGCATGACGTTGTAGCACACCAGGGGCAGGTAGGAGAGCGATGGGGCGGGCAGGCCCAGCCCTGCCGCCAGCGAGTGGACGGTCCCGGTCCACACCACCAGCGACGGCCGCAGCTCGGCGTCGCCGACCACCACCGCCTCGACCCGGTCGCCTCGGACCTCGAGCCGGTCCACCTCGCTGCCGCACCGGACCCGCCCGCCGAGCCGCTCGAGGCGGGCGGCGAGGAGGTCGGTGAGCCGGCCGCAGCCGCCCTGCGGGTAGAGGAAGCCGAGCTCGGGTGGCCGCCAGGTGGTGAGGATGGTCCAGGCCAGCAGCCACAGGCTCTGGATCTTGAGGCGCGAGTCGATGATGGCGCGGTCGATCCCGGTCCTGGCCCAGTCGGGGTGGGTCAGCTCCGGCGGCAGGCCCAGGAACTTGGTGGAGTAGCCCTCGAAGAAGTGGCGGTAGAGGGTCTCGCCGTACATGGAGATGATCTGGTCGCGGAAGGTGGTGGCGTGGTGGCGCGGGTAACCCCGCAGCAGGTCCCGCACCACCCCCAGGGCGATCGCGGGCGGGAAGCGCAGCAGGACCCGGCTCGGGTGAAGCGGCCACGGGTAGAAGCGGCCGCGGAACTGGAGCGTGCTCGAGCGGTTGATCTCCCGGGCATCCCCGCCGAGCGCGTCGCGCAGGAAGCGCTCGACCGCCGGCACGGTGGTGTGGAAGCGGTGCGGGCCGACGTCGAAGGTGAAGCCGTCGTAGGCGAACGAGCGGGCCAGGCCCCCGGGCCGCTGCTCCCGCTCCACCACCACCGTCTCGACGCCGTGCTCGGCCAGCCGCACTGCCAGGGTCAGGCCGCTGACCCCGGCGCCGACGATGACCACCGGCCGGCTCCCGGCGCCGCTCATGCGCGGAGCGCCCTCACCCAGCTCAGGCCGGTCCGCCAGTCGAGGCCGAAGAGCAGGTTGTACTCGGTGAAGCAGGTGGCGGAGCAGGCGCCGCAGGGTGCGGGCCGGAGCTCGGCGAAGGCGGCGGCGAGCCCCCGCTCGGTGACGCTCGGGGCGTCGAGCTCGTCGACGTAGAGGGAGCACGGGTAGAGTCGGCCGTCGACGTCGACGTTGCAGTAGAGGGCGCCGGCCAGGCAGCGGGGGGCGCCCGAGAGCTCCGGCTGCCGGTTCGAGGCGTAGTCCGGCCACTCGAGCAGGTGGCGCAGGAAGCGGGGCGACGAGGCGATCGGCGCCCCCTCGCGCTGGCGGGCGACGAGCAGCTCGACCACCTCGCGCAGCTCGCGGTCGTCCGGGCGGAGGCCATCGCTGCGCCCGAGCTGGTCGTTGTGGTGGAGGACCTGGAAGGCGGCCCGGAAGCGCAGCCGTCGGGCGAGGTCGAGGACCCAGTCGACCTGGTCGAGGTTGGCCCGCGACAGCACGGTGATGGTCCAGAAGCGGTGGCGCCCGGCGGCGTGGACGAGGCCGCGCAGGGTGCGGTCGAAGCTGCCCGCGCCGCGCGCCGCGTCGTGCGCCCGGCGGTCGCCGTCGAGCGAGATGTTGAGGTGGTCGGCCGCCGCCAGGGCGTCGTCGCGCTCCGGGATGAGGTGGCCGTTGGTGTCGACCGACACCCACAGGCCGAGGTCCCGGGCGTGGCGGACGATGTCGCCGAGGTCGGCGCGGCAGAGCGGCTCGCCGCCCCACAGGCCGAGACGCTGGCAGCCCATCGCCCGCGCCTCGACGAGCAGGCACAGGATCTGCGGCAGGGACATCTCGGTCCGGCCGCGGGCCGGGATGGCGCAGTAGGCGCAGCTGCCGGTGCAGCGGTCGGTGACGGCGAGCATGAGGTTGAGCGGCCGGCGCGTGCCGCGCAGGCGGTGGTCGAGCGAGGCGCTGACCAGGCGGGCGATGGTGGCGAGACGAATGGCCGGCTCTCCGTGCTCTCCGCGGGCGGCGGCAATCTAGCAGGATCGGGCCGGTCGGTCGAGGCGGTCGGCGCGGCGGTCGCGCCCGCCAGCGGACCCGCGACGGCCGGGCAGCCGCCGGGTTGGTATCGTGATCGCGACGGGGCCCGGGGGAAGTGGCGAGGTGGATCGCCCGAGCGAAGTGGGTGTGCGCGAGCGCGAGGCCGGCTCTCGCGTCGGCGCGGCGTTGCGGCGGTGCTGGGGACTGCTCCTCGCAGGCGGGCTGGCGGCGCTGCTCATCGGGGTGGTCTGCTTCCCGGTCTCGTTGAGCCCCGGCCTTCTGTCGCTGGCCCATCGCACGGCGTCCAAGCACACCGTGCTCATGCGCCACCTCAAGGACCTCTCATACCGCACCGGGGGCATCCCGCCGCCGTTCGTCGACCTGTGGGGATTCCCGGACGGTGGGCATGTCCAGCTGATCGGCGTCCCGTCGCTGGCGATGGGGACGCTGCTGTGCTCCTGGATGCCCCCTCGCCTGGTCTTCAACCTGCTGTTGATGGCGAACCTGATGGTGACGACCCTGACCTTCTACTGTCTCGCGCGCAAGGTCGGGTCCACCGAATGGGGAGCCTGTGTTTTCGCGGTGCTGGTCGCCTTTCACCCGTGTCTGCAGTCGTACATCGCGCGCGGGCAGATCGAGAACACGCTGCTGTGGCCGGTCGCGCTGTCCCTGCTCGCTGGCGCGAGCATCCTCGCGTCCCCCGGTCGGGCGTTGGGAGCGGCCTTCGCACACGCGGTTCTGCCGATCCTGATCGTCTTCAGCACCCCCTACTACGCATTCTTCTACCTCGCTCTCGCCCCGTTCGCCTTGCTTGTCGTCAGGCGACGCCTCGGGGTGCGATGGACCGACACCCGGGTCAGGCTGCACCTCGGCTCGGGTCTGCTGGCGGCGCTCCTGGTGGGGGCGTCCGTCCAGTACTACCGGCCGGTCGCCGCCGCTGCAGGCGGCCAGGGCGCGGTTGGTGCGGGGTCGCTCACCGCGCCGGCCACATCGACCTCGTCCATCGAGTCCCCCGCCGACTTGCTCTGTCCCGGCAGGGTGCTGGAGCAGGAGAAGCCATACCTGGGTCTGGCCCTCGGCGTCGGTCTCCTGGGTGCGTTCGGGGCGGTCCTGGCGGGTCGGAACTGGCGGCGGGGGATGGCGATCCCACTGGTCGCACTGCTCTTCTTCGTGGTCCTCGCCATGGGTCGGGTGATGGGTCCCGCCGAGTCGGCCCTGACCGAGGGCATTCCTCTCCCGGCGGCGCTCTTCGACTCGGTCCATCCTGGGTTCCGCAGCCTGGTCAAGCTCTTTCGGGCGTTGCCCTTTGTGGCGATGTGCGGGGCGGCAGTCGTCGCCGGGGTGGTGAACAGGCTGCGGCCCGGGTGGGCGTGTGTGGCGCTGGCCGGCACTGTCCTGCTCCTCGCCGCCGACAGCTTCCTGGTCGCGCCGTTGTCGGCGCGTGGACGAGAGGAGTACTGCTTCGACTCCACCCAGGATCTCGACCCGGCCGTTCGAGCGATCCCGAGGTTCGACCGGGAAGATCTGCCCATTCTCGACCTGCCGCCCCCGGTCCCCGGTCGGGCCGGAGCGTGGCCGGCGTACTGCTACTACCAGACCGAGCACGGCCAGAGGATGGTGTGGGACGAGGTTCGGTTCGGCGCTCGGGTCGGCCTGCCGGCGGACCTGGCCGGGCTGTTCGCACGCATGGCGGTCAACGGGCAGAGCGATCAGCTGCGGCGGAGGTTCGAGAAGAAGGTCAAGGAGGCGGGGATCGGGCTGGTCGCGCTCCACCTGCAGTTCGCCGACGAGAGGCACGCGAGGATGGCGGCGGAGGCGCTCGACGCCTGCTTCGCGAGGTCTGCAACGAGCGAGCGAACGGTGGTCTGGCGGGTTCGCTAGCGTCAAGAGCGCCGCCCTTGGCGGCAGGACCGCCACCGGAGGGGAGCTGCCGCGGCGACCGATGTCGTGGTGTGCAGCTGGCCGGCTGCCGCGGCCGAAGGCTGACCACTGCCGGCACCGTCGGGCCGCGGGCACTATACTGGGCAGCGCCGGGGTCGGCCCTGGCGTGACGCGAAGGGGCGGCGGACAGCGACGATGGCGATGCCAGAGCTGCTGCGGGACGAGCTGCGAGGGGTGTCCGCCGGTGGGGAGACGCGCGCGTGACCGAGCCGGCCGTGCTGCTGGTCAACCCGCCCATCACCGAGGCCCAGCGCCGCGGGCCGCTGGGCGCGATCATCAAGAACCTGTACTTCAACTCGCCGCCCCTCGGCATCGCCTACATCGCCAGCTACCTCGAGCAGCAGGGCGTGCGGGTGGGCCTGATGGACGCCGCGGTGGAGGGCTTCTCCCCCGGGGAGACGGTGGAGCGGATCCGCGCCTGGCAGCCGACCGTGGTCGGCATCACCTCGACCTCGAACTTCTTCGGCAACGCAGTGGCGCTGGCGACCGCGGTCAAGAGCGCGGCGCCGGCGATCGCGACCCTCATCGGCGGGCCGCACGTCTCGACCCAGGCCGAGCACGCCATGCAGTTCGGCTGCTTCGACTACGCCTGCATCGGCGAGGGCGAGATCACCACCCTCGAGCTGGTGCGGGCCCTGGCCGCGGGCGGCGGCGTCGACGCCGTCGAGGGCCTCGCCTTCCGCCGCGACGGGGCGTTGCACCGGACCGCGCCGCGGCCGATGATCCCGGACCTCGACGCCCTGCCCTTCCCCGCCCGCCACCTCCTGCCTCTCGCCAGGTACGTGCCGCAGCCCAACGACGGGCCCTACCTGCCCAAGCTGTCGACCATCTCCAGTCGCGGCTGCCCGTACGGCTGCACCTTCTGCGACCACGGCATCTACGGCCGCACCTACCGGTCCTTCTCGGCCGGCCGCATCGTCGACGAGATGGAGGAGCTGGTCGGGCGGTACGGCGCGCGCGACATCGCCTTCGTCGACTCGCTGTTCATGTTCAGCCGGCGGCGGGTGGAGGGGATCGTCGAGGAGATCCTGCGGCGCGGGGTCAGGGTCCACTGGACCTGCACCATCCGCGCCAACATCGCCACCCGGGAGCTGCTCGGGCGGATGCGCCAGGCCGGCTGCTGGCGGGTGCGGGTCGGCGTCGAGTCGGGCAACGAGGAGGTGCTGCGCTTCATCCGCAAGGAGGTCACCAAGGAGCAGATCCGCGAGGTGACGCAGGCGGCGCACGACCTCGGCCTCCACCCCAAGGCCTTCTTCATGATCGGCCACCCGACCGAGACCGAGGCGACCATCGCCGACTCGATCGCCTTCGCCCGCTCGCTGCCGCTGACCGACATCACGGTCCAGATCAACACCCCGCTGCCGGGGGCGCCGCAGTTCGAGGTCTACCAGCAGCACGGGGTGCTCATCAGCGACCGGCTCGAGGACTACACCTTCTGGCAGCCGGTCTTCATCCCCCACGGCCTGACCAAGGAGCGGATGGAGCAGCTGTTCCGGCGCTTCTACCTGTCCTTCTACCTGCGACCGGTGATCGTCTGGCGCCACCTCAAGATGCTGCGCGGCCCGGCCGACATCCGGCGCTACCTGCGCGCCCTGGCGCTGATGTTCCAGCGCTTCGTGCGGACCCGGGCGGACGCGGTCTTCCACACTTCCGACCAGGCCGAGGACAGCTGCTCGACCCGGGGAGGCTGAGTGGTCGCGAACCGCGGCGTGGCCGGCGCGCTTTTCGCCGCGGGGCTGGCGGCCGGCCCCCTGGCCGGTTGCGGG
>CAYTJW010000188.1:0-8441 GCA_964438135.1 uncultured Thermoanaerobaculia bacterium | reverse complement strand
CGGCCCCTCCCGGGCCGGCGGGCGCCTGAGCGCCGGCCACGGGCCGGCGCCGGTCAAGGGTGTGTGAACTCCGTCAAGGGGCCGTCACGACGGCCCCCGTGGCATGGCCCGCCGCGCCGGCCGGCACTAGAATGGGAGTGCGGGGGGGCTCACCCCACCTCGGCGAGAAGGGAGACCGGCGCATGAAACCGACGGGTTGCGGGCGGCGAGCACGCGGCTTCACCCTCATCGAGGCGCTCATCGCCGTCGCCATCATCGGCATCGCGGGGGCCATCGCCTTCGAGACCTTCAACGCCACCCACCAGCGCTACCGACTCGAGGGGACGGCGCGCGAGCTGACGGCGTTCCTGTCCTCGGTCCCGGGCGTGGCCAAGGAGCAGCACGCGCCGGTGTTCGTGATCTGGAACCCGCCCGGGCAGGAGGTCCTCATCACCAGCGACGCGGCCGGGGTCAACGAGCTCGAGCGCTTCCCCCTGCCGGGGTTCCTGGTGGTGACGCCGGCCAACCTCCAGACCTACCGCTGCGACACCATCGGTCGGGCGTTCGCCGGCACCGGCGCGGCCATGCTCAACGCGCCGCAGGTCCTCACCGTCACCCACCGCGCCATGGCCTCTGGCAGCCTGACGCCCAACACCCAGTTCCGGCTGACGCTGTCGCCGCTGTGGCACGTCAGGACCGACAAACGACTGATCTGAGGGAGGCGATGATGAACACCCCCGCAGCCGCCGCCGCATGCCCCGCCGCGCGGGAGCGTGAGCGCGGCGCCTCGCTGGTCGAGGTGCTGGTCGCCATGCTCCTGCTCCTGTTCGTGATGCTCGGCGTCCTGCCCCTGCTGGTCATGGCCCTGCAGGTCGAGCGGGTCGCCGAGGCACAGTCGGAGATGTCCCGCAAGGCGCAGGCCGTGGTCGAGATCGTGCGCGTCGTGCGCTCGACCGGCAACGGCGGCTCGAGCGGCATCCTGCCGCTGGCCGCCGGCACCCGCAACCTGCCCTACACCGCGGCCGACACCGGCTTCGACTTCTGGGGACCGGCCGGGGTCGGGGTGGTCGAGGCGACCGCCCGCTACCGGCTGACCTACGAGGTCCAGGACGCGGGCAACGACTGGCTGATCACGGTCTTCGCCGAGCCCGCGCTGGGCGGCAGGCGCTACCTCGACGCGGTCGTCGGGAAGGGAGTGCGCTATGCGTCGCGTATCCCGAAGTGACGCGCAACTGGGCTTCAGCCTGATCGAGGCCCTGGTCGCGCTCGCCATCACCGTGGTGATGATCGCCGCCTCGACCCAGATCATGGTGTCGATGAAGCGCGGCTCGGACCAGCTGCGCTTCAAGGCCGACGCGCGCAACACCGCCCGGCGGGCGATGGAGTACGTCGCCTACCACGTCCGCACTGCCTCGGACCTCAACCGCACCGGCGAGAACGAGATGGCGGTGGTGACCTGGTACCGGATCAACAACGCCGCCACCCAGGCCAGCTACAACAACGTCACCAACGCCGCCCTGGCCGACGTCGGCACGGACATCCTCACCGTCGCGGCGCCGACCTCCGGCCTGTCGATCCCGTGCGAGGCCTGGCACCCGTGGGGCAGCACCGACGACTACCGGTGGAACTTCGACCTCGGCTGCCCCGACCCCCAGAACAACGCCGACCTGTTCATGGCCATGACCGGCTACGACGCCGGCACCGGCCTGAGCGGCCCGATCGTGGTGATCGACACCCTGGGGACGCTGGGCATCTACCGCATCTCCAACTACCAGTACGCCACCAACCGGGCCAGCTCCTGCACCCCCGACCCGGGCTCCGGCCTGCCGGGCATGGCGGTGACGGCCAACCCGGCGGCCGCCAACGTCATCGCGCCGATGGGCGGCCAGCTGAACCTGGTCGACCCCGGGGTGGTGATGAAGATCGGCGTCGTCTTCCGCTCGTTCCGCGTCCGCAACGGCTGGCTCGAGCAGAAGGACGGGCTCTTCAACCCTGCCACCGACAACCCGGGCAACGCCTTCGTCCAGATCCTGCCCGGCGTCGAGGACCTCCAGGTGGCCTGGCTGTTCGACGACAGCACCACCTGGAACACCGCCACCCAGGTCCTGCCGAACGGCACCTACCTCAACAACGTGCCCACCCAGGGCGCGGGCAACCCCTACGACGCCGAGAACGTGGTCGGCCTCCGGATCACGGTCGTCGCCCAGTCGGCCGGGGAGCTGTACGGCACCGGCACCCGCCGCTACCGGCGGCCGGCGGTCGAGGACCGCGCCCAGGGCGCCACCACCGACCGCCGTTTCCACCACGCCTCGACCGACCTGGTCATGATCCGCAACCGCAACCTCCAGCTGTGACGAGAGGGGCACCATGAACCGAGCACACGAGCGCGGCGCCGCCCTGATGGTGGTGATCATCCTCCTCCTGGTCCTGTCCGCCGTCGGCATGTCGGTCATCCTCCTGATGGAGGAGGAGCGCGGCACGACCTACGACGAGATGTACGCCCAGGACGCCCTCTACGCCGCCGAGATCGGCCTCCGGCAGGGGGAGCGGATCCTGCTGGTGGCGACCGAGACCGCAGCCGACGGCCTCCTCGGCCACGTCTCGGTGGCGAGCACCGACGTCGTGACGCCGGCCGTGCCGGTCTTCCCGCAGGCCCAGGTCGAGTACGACGTCGCCCACCTCGGCACCTACCTGACCGCGGCCGGGGTCGAGCTGGCCAACCAGGCCGTGACCCTGCCGGCGCCTCCGTCCGGCCGGCCAACTCCGCAGGCGTTCTTCAGCCTCTACGTCCGCAACAACAACGTCGACCAGGCGGTGATCGACGGCGACCCCCTGACCGACGCGCGCGAGGACGACGACGCCATCGTCAACCTGGTCGCGGTCGGTTGGGTGCAGTTCGGCAACACCGTGCGCGCGGTCAAGGTGCTGGAAGAGGAGTACGCCTGGAGGCTCATCTCCCAGGACCCGTCGGGCCAGAAGCTGACCGACGCCGGCGGTACCAGCTCCGGGCAGTTTGGAGGATGACATGAGCTCACCGACTCTCTCCGCGAGGACCCCGCGCCGGATCGCCCTGGTCGCGGCCGCCGCCCTGCTCCTGGCCTGGTCGCCGTGCCCGCCCGCCGCGGCCCAGGACGAGGGCTACGACATCATGCGCCTGATCACCAGCCAGTGGGTCAAGCCCAACGTCACGCTGGTGATGGACCAGAGCGGATCGACCAACTGGCCGGCGATCTACGACGACAATCTCGACGCGACCGACGACTGGGCCACGCTGGGGACGTACAACACGGTCACCTTCACCGACAGCGCCGGGGTCACGCACACCGTGTTCCCGCGCCGCGGCGTCGACTCCGACGCCCTGATCACCGGCGGCAACAGCGACGGCCCCTTCGACGACGACAACCGGCGCCTGTTCCCGCGCGGCGGCACCGGCCAGGGCTACTGGGTCAAGGTGGACCGCTACCGCGACCCGGCCCAGCTCCGGCGCACGACCGTCTCGACGTACAACAACGGCAGCGTCACGGCCAACCAGAGGTACATCAACATCGCCCAGAGCAACCCGGGCTTCGCGACCTACGACTACCTCTGGCTCAGCAACTACGGCGGCGTCGGCAACAACGCCCTCTACCAGGTCACCAGCGTGGCTGCCAACGGCAGCTACACCAACGCCCGCATCTACGTGACGAAGGTCCTCACCGACGGCCTCGCCAAGTGGGGCGACGACTACCGCTACCTGTTCCCCACCGCCGACGGCAGCGTGACCGCGCAGGAGGTCCGCATCGGCGCGCTCGACCTCGGGCAGATGGTCGACCGCGGCGCGGCGGTGACCAACGCCCAGTTCATCCGCACCTCCAGCACCCAACGCCTCTACGTCCCGCAGGGCCTCGGCTGGCGCGCCGGCGACCTGATCCGGGTGACGGGCATGACCACCGCCGCCGACAACCACTACTACATCCTCAAGACCGACCCCACCAACACGGCGAGCCCGGCCGGGTACGCCTACTTCACGGTCGCCAGGTTCGACGCCAACAACACCTGGGACAACACCGACGGCACCTACACCTTCGTGACGGCCGCCAACGACCCGTCGGTCACCGTCCAGCGGGTCATGCCCCCGGCCGCCGACATCCCGGGCGACCCCTACTGGGTGCACGTGGAGTCGACGCGCATGGCGATCATGAAGAACGTGCTCGGCCGCCACCTCACCCTCAACCAGCCGGCCGAGGGCGTGACCCCCGCCGGCACCGACGCCAACGGCAAGGACTACTACCGCTTCGCCGACGGCGCCGGGCCCGACGCCCCCGGCTCGGCCTACTACGACTGGTACCTCAAGATGTGGGTCAACTACGACGAGGAGGTGCACGACGGCATCCCGCCGTCGGTCAACGACGTCACCGAGGTCCTCGAGCCGGCCGACCTGGTGCAGACCTTCGGCGACGTCATCAACTGGGGCCTGGTGTCCTACTCGGGCGACTGCACCACCCAGACCATCCGCGTCGAGGTCAACCCGGACGACAGCAACCAGACCCCCAGCATCGAGGCGATCGAGGAGTTCATGCGCACCCAGGCCGACGGCGGCCTGGTCGCCAACGGCTCCACCCCGACCCGGGCCGCCCTCGACCGGGCGCGGGACCTGCTGCTGCTGGGCTGGAGCTCGGGCGGCGTCACCTACCAGTCGACCTGGGCCCGCGACACCAAGCGCAACTGCGACCGCACCTACGGCGTCATCCTGATGACCGACGGCCAGTCCAACAACTGCAACCCGAGCAACGGCTCGTGGTCCTCCTGCCCGTCGAGCTGGAACTCCTACCCGGCCGGCAAGAGCGAGCTGCTGTGGAACGGCACCAACGCCTCCGGCACCTTCCTCACCAACGTCCGCACCTGGGTCATCGGCGTCAGCCCCGAGGTCGGCCGCTGCGAGCTCAACTACACCGCCTACCGCGGCCGCACCGACGCCTCCAGCCCCAACGCCGACGCCGGCTTCGACACTGCCAGCGACCCGCGCCTGCCGGGCAGCACGCCCGGCACCTACGACTCCAGCCAGGACTACGCCTTCTTCACCAACACCGCCGAGGAGCTGTACTCCGCCTTCGCCTCGATCATCGCCGGCATGGGCGTCGGCGACTACGCCACCGCCCCGCCGTCGGTCTCCTCCGGCGGCGGCGTCAGCAGCGACCTCGTCGCCCTCCTCGCCAGCACCGACTACCCGGGCTGGAAGGGCCACCTGCGGGCCTTCGACCTCAGCCTGCCCGACACCGACCCCAACTACCTGATGTGGGACGCGGCCGACGTGCTCAACACCGGCAACGCCAGCCTGGCCCGCCGCATCTACACCTGGAACCCGCGCTCGAGCAACGCCATGGTCGAGGTCACGGCCGGCAACCTGGTGACCCTCGAGACCATCTGCGACGCCTGCGGCATGACGGCCCAGGTGGTCGACTTCATCCGCGGCAACGACGGCAGCGGCACCGCGCGAGACCTGCAGCTCGGGGCCCTGATCAACACCACCCCGGCCCTCAGCGGCACGCCGCGCAAGTGGAAGGGCAACCTCCTGCACGAGCACTCGAGCTTCGAGAACACCTACGCCAACCGGCACACGCTGGCCTACGTCGCCACCTCCGACGGCATGGTGCGGGCGATCGACATGGTCGACGGGGCCGAGGTCCTGGCCCTGATCCCGCCGGACAAGCTCGACCAGCAGGTCGAGCTGTACGAGAACTACCTCTCGGACCCCACCAACCTGCCCCTCGGCCAGCCGTCCCTGCCGTCCGACCACGTGTACGGCGTGACCAACTCGATGCGCATCTCGGACGTCTACTTCCCGCTCGGCGGCGGCTACAGGACGGTCCTGTTCATCACCGAGGGACCCGGTGGGAGCGGCATCCACGCCGTCGACATCACCCACCCATACCCGGGCCGCACGATCGGCACCGAGACCTACGACCCTGACGTCAACTACGGCTTCGGCGCCGGACCGACCGGGCCGCCGGTGCAGGCGATCTGGTCCCGCACCGCCGACGGCGAGTCCGGCACCACCGCCCTCACCGACCTCGGCGTCACCTGGAGCATCCCGGCCGTGGCCGCGGTCGCCAACGAGGACTGGGGGCTGCTGGTCGGCGGCGGCTATCGGGACAACGCCGGCAACGCGCTGCGGCCGCGTTCCTACTTGATCGACCCGGTCGACGGCACGCCGATCACCGGCAACTTCAGCAACTCGAGCCCGCAGCTCACCAACAGCGGCTCGTTCTGGGTCGGCAACCAGAGCTTCGCCGACGCCGTCTTCTGGCAGAAGAACTCGCCCTACTACCAGGCCGACAACGTGGCCAACGAGGGGCTGCAGGGCGACCTCAACGGCCACCTGTGGCAGCTGACCCGCGCCGGCAGCACGGTCACCGCCTCTGCCCTGGTCAGCCTGCCCAGCCCGGAGCCGATCTACTACGCGGCGGCGGCCGCCGGCTACCCCACGGCCGTGCCGGTGCAGTTCGCCCTGTACGCCTTCGCCTCGGGCTCGTTCTTCGAGAAGTCGGCCGACATCACCGGCTCCGACGTCGGCACGGTGGGCCACTTCATCCCCAAGCTCTACGTCGCCGCGCGCACCCTGTCCTCCGGCGTCGTCGACTACGTCGGCATCGAAACCCAGGACCTGCCCGACCCTGACGGCGGCACCCTCGGCCGGCGGACCCAGGTCACCGCGCCGCCGATGATCTTCACCCCGCGCGAGGGCTCCTCGGCGCAGCCCTTCGCGCTCTTCCTGCTGTACGACCCCGACGCCAGCGCCTGCATCGGCTACTCCTACATCGCCCGGGTCAACTTCGACCCCAACGACCTCAGCCTGCTGCCGGCCGACATCCCCGGCAACGTCGACGTGTACAGCGCGGGCGAGGGGACGGCGGGCGGCTTCGCCCTGGCGGGCGAGCGCGTGCTCGTCTCCCAGTCCGGCGTCGGCGAGGGAGAGGAGGCGCACCTGGTCGAGGTGCCCGGCCTCATCATCCCCACCGGCGGCGGCATGGAGAACGTCAGCTGGTGGGTGGAGCTGCAGTGAGCTCAGGCTCCCGGTTCGCGAGCCCGGCCCTCGTGGCCGGGCTCGCGGTGGCCGTGCTCCTGGCTGCTGACGCACCCCCCCTGGTGCTGCGGGACGGCCGGTCGGTGGAGGTGGCGCGGGTCAGGGTCCGGGGCGCGGTGGTCGAGGTCACGCTGCCGAGCGGGCAGCGCCTCGCCTACCTCACCCAGGACGTCGACCTCGAGGCCTCCGGCCTGCTCGGGGAGACGCGACAGGCCGGGGACCCGCCGCCGCCGCGGGTCCTCGACATGCAGGCCGCACGACGCCCGGACTCCGGTCGCGCCGACGCGGCCCTGGTCCTCACCGACGCCGACGTGGGCCACGTGGAGGTCCAGGTCGCGGCGGTGGCCCCCCCCGACCCTGGCGGGGACGGGCCGGTCGAGGGAGAGGCCGTCACCAGCCAGGCCCCCGACCTGGAGCTGGTCGACGTCGCCTTCGCCGCCCACGACGGCGTGGTGCGGGTCACCGGCGCGGTGCGCAACACCGGCGAGGAGCCCCGGGCCGACCTGCCGGTCGTGGCGGTCGTGACCGACGCCGACGGGGCGGAGACCGGGCGCGGCGCGATCGTGCTCGGCGAGACCCTGCTGCCCGGGATGGCGAGCCGCTTCCAGCTCGACGTCGCGGCCCCGGGCCGACCCCACCAGGTGGCGGTCGCCGCCGGCAACACCGCCACCCCGGCCGACGGGGAGGCCGAGGCGCCGGCCTCGACCCCGGGCGGAACCCAACCGGCCGGCCACTGAGCCCTACCCCCCGCCCGGCGACCGGGCGCGTGCACGAGGGCCGGCAGGCAGGGTAGACTCGTGGCCAGGAGCCGGGGAGGGGAGCATGAGCGCGGAGCAACCGGGCGAGGTCGTCGTCACCCCCGAGGAGCAGGCGCGGGCCGAGGCGGAGAAGTACCGGAGCGGGTACAGGTCGGGCGCCAGCTGGTTCTACTGGATCGCCGGGCTGTCGGTGGTGAACTCCGTCATCCACGTCTTCGACGCCGAGATGAGCTTCATCGTCGGCCTGGGAGTGACCCAGGTGGTCGACGTCATCGCCGGCGGGGTGGCGGAAGGCGCCGGCGGCGGCGCCGGCTCGGTGGCCCGGGCGGCGGGCCTGGTCATCGGCGCGGTGGTGGCCGCCTTCTTCGTCCTCCTCGGCTGGCTCGGCCACCAGCGCAAGGCCTGGGCCTTCGTCCTCGGCATGGTCCTGTACGCCGGCGACGGGCTCATCTTCGTCCTGGTCGGCGACTGGCTCAGCGCCGGCTTCCACGTCTTCGTCCTGGTCTGCCTGGGCGCCGGCCTCGCCGCGCTCCGCAAGCTCGCCGCCGCCGAGGCCCGCGCCGCCGGCATCGCCCCGTCTGCCACCCCCGTGGCGCCGTGACCCGGGTCGCGACCGCGGCCGTCGCGGTGGCCCTGGCGAC
>CAYTJW010000187.1:0-8462 GCA_964438135.1 uncultured Thermoanaerobaculia bacterium | reverse complement strand
GCCGCCGGCGCCGCCTGGCTCGCCACCCGTGCGCGGCGCGGGCCGCGCGAGGGAGACCCCGGCCGGTAACCCGCTCTGCGCCCGTCCGCGGCACCGGCTCCGCGAGGCACTGCCCCGAGCCCGGTCCGGAGGTCCCCGTGCCTCGCTGCAGAGCCAGCCCGCCGGGCCGCCGACCACCAGGCCCACGGCCCGGCCAGACCGCGTGGTATGCTCGAGCGGGGACCGTGGTGGCAAACCTCGCCCAGGCCTTGACCGAGCTGTCCGGGTTGAGCGGCACCGAGCTCAGCCCGGTGGTCACCCGCGTGCTGATGCGGGTGGTCAGCGAGCTGCACGAGGAGCTCGCCGACCAGGTGACGCGTCAGGACATGGCAGAGCTGCGCGCCGTGGTCGCCGACCTCGCCGCGGCCCAGCAGAGAACCGAGCAACGCCTCGAGGCCCTGACCCTCCGCGTCGACGCCCTCGCCCAGGCCCAGGAGCGCACCGAGCAGCGCCTCGAGGCCCTCACCCTCCGCGTCGACGCCCTCGCCCAGGCCCAGGAGCGCACCGAGCAGCGCGTCGACGCCCTCGCCCGGGCCCAGGAGCGCACCGAGCGCGAGGTCGCCACCCTGGCGCGGGCCATGCGGCAGGTGCAGCAGGAGCTGGGCGGTCTCTCCCACGCCGTCGGCTACCGGCTGGAGGACGACGCCTACCTCGGGCTGCCGCGGCTGCTCACCGAGCGCCACGGCCTGCGCGTGGTCGAGCCGCTGCGCCGCGCATTCCTCACCCTCGGCGGCCGCCGCACCCAGGTCAACCTGTGGGGCCTGGCCGAGCGCGCCGACGGCGCCCGCGTCCGCCTCGTCGGCGAGGCCAAGAGCCAGCTGGGACCCAAGCACATGACCGGGGTCAGCCGCCTCGTCGACCGCACCCGCCCGCTCTGGGAGGCGCCCGAGGCGCTGGTCGTGCTGGTCACCTACATGGCCGAGCCCGAGGCCCTCGAGGAAGCGACCGCCCGCGGCTGGCTGGTCCTCCACAGCTGGGAGCTGCGCACCGCCTGAGCGGCCTGACCCGGCCGCCCCGCCGCCCTTCCGCCCCCACCTCCTCTGCGGCCGCGGTGTCCTCCCCTCGCCCACGCCGCCGGCACCGCCAGGCCCGGTTCGACCTCGGCGAGGACATCGCCGCCGTCCCCGGCCGGACGATCGGGGCCTGGGCCTGCCTGCCGCGCAGCACCTCGCCCGGGAGGCGAGGACCGCTGGACCCGGTGCCGCCAACGCAGCAGAGAAGCCTGCGCCGTTCGTGGCAACGGCGACCCGATTCCAGCGCCACCCGGCGGGCGGGAGCGGCGACACGACGTCACTCCCCCCAGAAACACCGCGACCCCCACGCGGGGGGTCGTCAGGGTCCGGTCGGCTTCGCGACGGGCCTCGGACAGGGGAGGTGGGCGGCCGTCAGTCGTCCGGCGGTGCGAGGCGTCCCGCCCTCGCCTGCTCCGCCAGCGCGTCGAGCTGATCCGGCCCCAGCTCGCACGGGCGCCGCCGGAGCACGACCGCGGCCACCGTGCGGGCGATCACGGCCAGGTCCGACCAGGCGCTGCGCCGCCGCTGGTAGTCGAGGTAGCCGCGCAGCTTGAAGGGCTGCAGGACCTGGCGGTAGAACGCCTCCCGATTGCCCTCCACCTGCGCCAGCAGCCCCTCCTCGTCGCGCAGCGCCACCGTCACCGGGTCGGTGATGCCGGGCCGCGCCTCGAGCACCTGCCGCCACTGCGGGTCGGCCAGGTCAACGTAGCGTGGCACCTCGGGCCGCGGGCCGACCAGGGACATGTCGCCGCGGACCACGTTCCAGAGCTCCGGCAGCTCGTCGAGCTTGGTCCGCCGGAGCAATCGCCCCACGCCGGTGACGCGCGGGTCGTCGCCGGCGGTCACCGCCGCCCCGGTCGCACCGTGGGTCATGGTCCGCAGCTTGAGCATCACGAAGGGCCGTCCCCGCCGCCCCACCCGCTCCTGCCGGAACAGCACCGGCCCCGGCGACGACAGCCGCACTGCCAGCGCCGCCACGGCCAGCACCGGCGCGGCGAGCACCAACCCGAGCCCCGCCGCAGGCGCCTCGAGCCACCGCGGCAGGCCGCCGAGCGGCGCCGACTCGACCGTCACCGCCTCGCCTCGCCGACGATGCGCCGGATGGCGGCCACGACCTCGTCGACCTCCGCCGCGCTCATCCCCGGGAAGAGCGGCAGGCTGACCAGCCGCTGCCACTCCCGGGTCGCCACCGGGAAGTCCCCGGCCCGCCAGCCGTAGGTCTCCTGGTAATACGGGTGGAGGTGGAGCGGCCGCCAGTGCACCGAGAAGCCGATGCCGGCCGCCTTCAGCCGCGCCACGAAGTCGTCCCGGTCGAGGCGCAGGCGTTCCAGGCGGAGCCGGATCGGGAACAGGTGCCAGGAGTGCACCCGGTCCTCCGGGAACGGCGGCAGCTCGACCTCCTCGACGTCGGCCAGCGCCGCGCGGTAGGCGAGCGCCACCCGCTCGCGCTCGAGGCGCATCGCCTCGGCCCGCTCGAGCTGGTGGATGCCGATCGCCGCGGCGACGTCGGTCAGGTTGTACTTGAAGCCCGGCGCCACGATCCGGTAGTCCCAGGTGCCGCCACCGGTGTAACGGCCCCACGCGTCCTTGGACAGCCCGTGCAGCGACATCAGCCGCATCCGCTCGGCGAGGCCGGCGTCGCCGGTCAGCGCCATGCCCCCCTCGCCGGTGGTGATGGTCTTGTTGGCGTAGAAGGAGAAGCACGTCACCGCGGCCGTGCCCTCGCCGCAGCGCACCCAGGGGTCGCCCGGGCCGCGCCGCCACGCCGCCGGGAAGGCGTGCGCCGCGTCCTCCACCACCCACAGGCCGTGACGACCGGCGAAGCCGCGCACCGCGTCGAGGTCCACCATCAGGCCGCCGACGTGGACCGGCATGATCCCCACCACCTCGGCTGCGGCCGGCACCTTCGCCGCCAGCTGTCCCCGACGCAGCTGCTCGAGCGTGCGCTCGGCGTCCTCGAGGTCCAGGTTGAGGGTCTCGGGCTCGGCGTCGACCAGCACCGGGATCGCTCCCAGGTAGCGAACCACCTCCGCGGTGGCAGCGAAGGTGTGGGTCGGCACCAGCACCGCCTGCCCGGCCTCGAGACCGAGCGCCTCGACCGCCAGGTGGAGCGCGGCCGTGGCCGAGTTGACGGCGATGGCGTGGCGCGCGCCGACCGCGGCCGCGAAGGCCTCCTCGAACCGCTTGACCCGCGCGCCGGTAGTCAGCCACCCCGAGCGCAGGGTGTCGACGACCTCGGCCACCTCGGCCTCACTGATCGACGGGCGGAAGAAGGGGACCGGCACGACGTTCTCCTCGACATGCGTCAGACGAACTTGACCCGCGAGGCGGCGAAGGCGCACATCCTGAGCAGCACCAGGCCGTGCCGCCAGCGCTGGATGTTGGTCGAGCCGTAGGTGCGCTCGCGGTAGCGGATCGGCAGGTCGACGATCTCGAGCCCGAGCTTGGCCGCGCCGAAGATCAGGTCGAAGTCGCCGAAGGGGTCGAAGTCGCCGAAGTACGAGCGGTTGGCCGCGATGGCCCGGTAGTCGCTCCGCCGCAGCACCTTGGTGCCGCACAGGGTGTCCTTGATCGGCTGCCCCAGCAGCCACGAGAACGCCAGGCTGAAGAACTTGTTGCCGAGGAAGTTGGCGAAGCGCATCGCGCGCCTCTCCATGGGGTAGACGAGCCGGACGCCGTTGACGAGCTCCCCCACCCCGCCGCGGAGGGCGGCGTAGAACCGCGGCAGGTCCTCGGGCGGCACGGTCAGGTCCGCGTCGAGGATCATCAGCACCTCGCCCGCGGCCCGCTCGAAGCCGAGCCGGACCGCGTCGCCCTTGCCCTTGCCCTCCTGGCGGAAGAGCACCGCCCGCCGCTCGGGGTGGGCCGCGATCGCCCGCTCGATTGCCTCGTAGGTCCCGTCCGACGAGCCGCCCTCGACGAACACCAGCTCGGTGCCGGCGCCCATCTCCGGCGTTCGCTCGAAGATCGCCTCGACGTTGCCGGCCTCGTTGCGGGCCGGGACCACCACCGACACCACCGGCTCCGGGCCCTCCGGCGGCCGCGGCTCCGGCCTCGCCACGACGAAGTTGGCGAGGCCGAGGTGGCGGAGCGGCCAGAGCTTGACCAGGAACCGGTTGGCGAAAGGCGCGAGCAGCGGCAGCGGCAGCGGCAGCAGCACCTCCTGCCAGCTGCGGATCGTCCTGAAGCCCGCCAGCCGGAGGAGGTTGCGGACGTCGGGCGCCGTCACCCAGTTCTGGTCCAGCACGGGTTGCGCGAGCCTCAGGCCCTGCGCCGCCGCCAGCACCGGCTGCCACAGCCGGCTGTAGAAGTTGACCACCACCCGGGTGCGGTCGTGGCACCGGGGCCTCACCTGCTCCAGCACCCGCTGGATGTCCCACACGTCGTGCAGCAGGTCGGACAGGATCACGTAGTCGAACGGGCCTCCCACCCCGCCGAGGTCGTGCGCGTCCGCCTCGACGAACCGGAGGTTCGGGTGACGCTGCCGCGCCTGGCGGACCATCTCCGGCGAAAAGTCGACGCCGACCCCGACCTCCGGCCCGAGCGCCGCCAGCAGGTCGCCGCGACCGCAGCCGACCTCGAGGACCCGGCTGCCGGGCGCCACCACGGTGCAGTAGACCTGCTCGAGGCGGCGGTGGTAGGCGCCGCCCGCGCCCTGCCACCGGGCCCACCGCCGGGCCGCGTCGTCCCAGTGCGCGATCCGCTCCGCCCGGTGGCGGGGCCGTCCCTGGTCGTGCGCGCGCGCGTCAGACGTCTCCCGCTCGTGGCTCACAAGTGCACTCCGGACAACCGCCCTCCAGAGTCGCCTGCTGGCGCGAGAGACAGGTCACAATGGCGCCACACTTGCACCGCCCATCCCCGGATACCCGCTCCACCACACTCTGCCCCGGGCGCCGTCCAGCCAGTTCGCAGGGAGAGTCGGTGAGCACGTCTGCAACGGTCTCCGACGCTGTGCAGACGCGAGACCATGTCAAGTGGTGCGGACGCGACCGGTCCAGCACTGTGGCATCGCCTCTGGCGGCAGGACTCGGCGACCATACGAGCCTCAAAAATCGTCGATGATCGTCTTCCTCTCAACTGGATCCAACTTGGCGATCTTCGGGTCCTCGTAGACCGAATCACCCTTGACGTGGGTCGTTGAGATCTCCTCGAAGATGCACCCAGTCGTTGTGGAGAAGGCGTGCACTTCGCCTCGCGGCACAAGCTGAATGTCGCCTGGTCTCATGCGCCGCTCAGTGCCCTGCAGTTCGAGGTCGAGTTCCCCATACAGCACTTGGAACGTCTCCTCTTTGCGGCGGTGGTAGTGGCTTGGGTGGGCCTGGCCGGGGAGGAGGATCACGAGCTTCTTACAGTACTCCCGGTTGACAATGTTGACGATCGTCGCCCCAACCCTGCGGAAGCTCTCGACACCGAAGTGATGGGAGAGCTCGATCTGGTAGTCGCCACCGAGGGCAATGCGCGCCTCGCGCAACAGGCCCTTGGCCTCGTGGACAACGCTCCTCAGAGCGAAGACGGGGTCGTAACTCCGGCGTTCTCGGATCGGGTCACCCACTGCGTAGTCTCGGCTCGCCGTCATGGTCTCGAGGTAGGCGCTTGCGGTCGTCTGGCCGTCTTGAACCGGCATGGCGAGAAAGATCCGGCCGGGGTCGAGCATCTCACCCTGCTTGATCGCGCACTTCGCCCAGACGCCACGGGCGAGACTCCGCAACGAGGAGACCTCCGCTTCGCTGATCCGCTTGTCGTCCTCTGGCTGCCCGCACAGCCTGCGGGCCGCGACGACCTCGGCCACCCACCTGTCAGCCTCTGTAGGGTTCATCGAGTAGGCGTTGAGCGTGATGACCTCTGTCGGGACACCCACATGTCGCTCCAGTACTCGCGCACCCATGGCAACCGCAGCCGCTGCAATCCGCAAGTTGCCGGGCGCCTCGTGCCCGCTGTAACCAACTGCGCACTGCGGATACCGCAACATCATCCTGCGCATGAAGTGGAGCTGTTGAGCCTCGTCCGGGGTCGGATAGAGGCCAACACAGTGCAACAAACCGAGGGCGGCCACGTCGCGATGCTCGAAGAAGGAGACGGTCTTGTCGATGTCGCCGAGGCGGCAACCACCGGTCGAGCAAATCACTGGCCTTCGTGATCTCGCCACCACTTCGAGAAGCGGCCAGTCCATCGCGCTGCAGCTCGCCACCTTGAGGATATCCACACCGTGGTCCAGTGCCTTGTCGACTGACCGCTCGTCGAAGGCCGTTATCACGAGCAGCATTCCTCGGTCATGGATCGCCAGAGCCAAGCTATGGAACTCCTCCCAACTCAGACGGGTTTCCAGGAACCGGGGAGCATGCTTGACGTCCGTTCGGCCCCTGAATTCAGGGTGGATGAAGGTGTCGAGGTCCCGGTATTGCAGCTTGACCGCCGCTCGAACGCCGTGCCGAACCGCGATGGCGGCCATCTCGTCAACGATCCTGAGACCGTGAGCCAGGCTCCCCTGGTGGTTGTTGGCCATCTCAAACACGACCAGATCCGGCGGAATTGAGGTCATCGCTTCCCCCTCTCCATCTCCCGAAGCGCAGCATCCAACTGGCTCAGTGTGACCGCTCTATCGTCAACGTAGAACTCCGCCGCTGGCTTCCCGAAGACCAACTCCGTGTAGGAGACGCACCACGACTTCATCTGAGCGGCGGTGAGGGCTCGCCAGTCCGTTCCGGTGGCGGACCCTCGTGCTGTGAAGAGAACGACCTCGCACCCCGCAGCGACCAGGCGGTTCACGACAGCGATGTTCTCCACCAGGGGGAGGGCCCGGGTGTAGTCGTTGTCGGGGGTGAGGCTCGCCAACACGCCGTCGATATCCACGGCGATCCGCGCTCCAGCTAGTGAGATCGTCGTGGCGGCCGTTGCACTCTGCATCTCGGCAGGCGTGTCCACGTCGAGAGCGTCTTGCATGACCAGGGCGCGCACCCGCGCCCCTGTCATGCTCCCCGACTCCCGTATGACCCGTGACCAGACCGCGTCAACGCAGGCGTTCTGTACATAGGCTGTCCGGAGCGCCTGACGCGGCAAGTTCCAGGCCTCCGGGGGGCCGCATCGCACGCACGGCTCGATGAGCCCGTTCTCTGACATGAACCACATCTTGAAAGGGGTGAAGGGCGCAACCGCCACGCTCCTCACCGAGTCGACCTCGGGCGGTTCGCACAGCAGCGCGATCGCCTGGTCGATCACCCCTTCCGGCCGGGCGGGGTAGGTGGGGCGCAGGTGGACGCAGATGTCCGGACGGTAGCCCTGATTCTCCTCGAGCCAAAGAAGAGCGTGCGCGAACACCTCGAGGTCAGTCGACAGGTCTCCCGCAGCCTCGGCGGGTCTCAGGAATGGCACGTCAGCACCATGCTCCCGCGCGATCGCCGCATAGAGCTCGCTGTCCGTGCTGACGACGACCCTCGTCACGCGCTTCGCCGCCAGGGCATGAGCGACGGAGTGCGCCAGCATCGGCTTGCCGTGGACCGAGGAGATGTTCTTGTGGAGGATGCCCTTCGAACCGCTTCGCGCCGGGATGAGAGCCAACACATCCTGCCGCACTGTATGGTCCGCGGTGCCTTGTCTCTCCACCGAGGCGTCTCTTGGCATTACTGGCCTCCCTCACGAGAGCGGTTCCCCGTCGCCCGAGGGAACCACGGCACCACTGCTCCGACTGGAATCCCGAACTGCGACATTGAGAGTCCTGGGTATCCCCATCACTCCAGTAGCCCCTAGATGTTGTGGTCTGGCCGAGCCCGGCCGCCGACCAGGGCCGAGTACGGCGCGGGGTCAACCTGCGCTGCCTGCTGGAGGAGCCGGTAGGAGAGCATTCCCCTGCAGTGGCTCGTGCTGCGATTGAAGCGGAAGGTGAACTCGTCGAGGTAGTAGTCGAGGTGCTGTGCGTCGACCGCGCCTTGGTGGGTTCCGAGGAGCCAGCGCTTCAGTAGCGAGGCACCTGGTGTACCCGCGGGAGCATCCGGTCGTTGTCGCCTTCGGCTGCCTTCATCAATGTGATCCGCCGCGCGTAGCCGAGGGCGGGGAGGCCGCTGTAAGCCTGGTTGCCATCCGTCTCGATCTCGGTCCCTGGCTCTACCGCGCTTCGGATGAACGGCTCGATCTCGGCGGCCGAGCCATTGGCTACCCGGCCAAGCCGGATACGTCCAATCCTCCTCCCGTCCTTCTGCGCAACGATCACTACCATGGTCTCCCCAGCGGCACCGCGACCTCGCTTCCCGGGTCTGACCCCGCCGATGTAGGTCTCGTCAGCTTCCACCTGCCCGCTCAGGCGGTCACGCCCAGGGCGGGCCATCGCACGGCGAAGCTCATGCAGCCACGTCCAGGCTGTCTCCTAGCGCAGCCGTTGGCCGCAACCAAACCCGGGCGAGGTGATCTGGTTGCGGG
>CAYTJW010000186.1:0-8492 GCA_964438135.1 uncultured Thermoanaerobaculia bacterium | reverse complement strand
GGCGGTGGCGCCGAGGCGCAGCTCGCCGCCCTCGACCCGCACGTGGCGGAGCGGCAGCGACCACAGGTCCACGACCCCGGTGACGGAGCGCGCGCGGAAGACGGCTGTGGCCGTGCCGCCGGCGATCGCGCGCAGCGCGCCGGCCGCTGCCCCGAGCCGCTCGACCGCCTCCTCGACCGTCGCCGGCCGGATCACCTCACGGATGTTCGCCAGCATCCTCACCCCCGGCTGCCCGCCCCCGGGGCGGGCTCCCTCGGCTTCAGCGCCGAGGTTAGCACGTCTCCCCTCTGCGAGCCTGGTCGTGGCCCCCGACCCGGACCCCGACCCGGACCCGGACGTGGTCCTGGTCCTAAACCTGGACCTGGACCTGGACGTGGTCCTGGTCCTAAACCTGGACCTGGACGTGGACGTGGACCTGGACCTGGACGTGGACCTGGACCTGGACGTGGACGTGGACCCGGACCTCGACCTGGACCTGGACGTGGACCTGGACCCGGACCCGGACCTCGACCTGGACCTGGACGTGGACGTGGACCTGGACCTGGACCTGGACGTGGACCTGGACCTGGACCTGGACCTGGACGTGGACGTGGACCTGGACCCGGACCTGGACCTGGACCTCGACCTGGACCTGGACGTGGACGTGGACCTGGACGTGGACGTGGACGTGGACCTGGACGTGGACCTGGACGTGGACCTGGACGTGGACCTGGACGTGGACGTGGACCTGGACCTCGACCTGGACCCGGGCCTCCCCCCCTCCCCTCCCGCGGCCGCCGCGATTGGGGCATACTGCCGCCCGCGCGGCGGTTCGCCCCCCGCTGACGAGGGGCCCCGCCACCCCGGAGGTCGCCCGTGATCCACCTCTCGTCCCGGTCCCTGCTCGTCGCCCTCCTCCTCCTCCCCCTCACCGCCGCGGCGGACACGACGCCGCGCTGGATCCCGCTCTCGGGCGGTGCCGAGGGCTCGGCGCCGGTCGTGACGGTCGAGGCCACCGACGCCTGGGTCGCCGTGTCGGCGACCGTCCCCGGCGTGCTCCTGGGCCAGCGGCAGGTGGGCGCGACCACCTACGCCGTCCTCGAGGTGCCCGAGTGCGGCCTCCGCGGCGCCACCGGCCACCCCGAGCTGCCGTTCCGCACCGTGCTGGTGCCGGTGCCGAACGGGCCGGCGGCCGGGCCGGTCAGCGTCGTCACCGAGGAGGTGCCGGTGCTCGACGACGCGGTGGTCGTGCCGCGCGCCGCGCCCCAGGTCGACTGCGGCGGCGAGCCGTCGGTCCCGACCCCCGACCCCGAGGCCTACGGCAAGGACCGCTGGCTGCCCGAGGCGGCGGTGCGGCTGGCGGACGACGTGGTGGTGCGCGGCCAGCGCTTCCTGGTGCTCGAGGTCGCGCCGGTCCGCTACAACCCGGCCCGGCGGCAGCTGCTCGGGTTGCGCCGGGTCGAGGCCCGGCTCGCGCTGTCGGGCCCGGTCGACCAGGCCGCCGAGCAGCTCAAGGCCCGCCGCGCCGGCCTCCTGTTCCCGACCCGCGTCGAGCTGCCCGGGGGGGGGCCGGTGCCCGCCCGCGCCAACCCCACCGGCGTCGAGTACCTGGTCATCGCCCACGACAGCCTGGCGGCGGCGGTCGAGCCGCTGGCCGAGTGGAAGCGGCTGACCGGCCTGACCGCGGAGGTGGTGCCGTCGAGCGCGGTCGGCACCACCCCGGCCCAGGTCAAGACCTACCTGCAGGGTCGCTACGCGGCCGACCCCGACCTGACCTACGTCCTGCTGGTCGGCGACCACAACCAGATCCCGGCCGAGGACATGGGCTACCACGTCACCGACCTCTACTACTCCTGCCTCGACGGCTCGGACTTCCTGGCCGACGTGGTCATCGGCCGCCTCAGCGTGCAGACCGCCGCCGACTGCGCCAACGTGGTCGCCAAGATCCTGGCCTACGAGCGCACCCCGGGCACGGGCGACTGGCACCGCGAGTTCCTGCTGGCCGCCTACCTGCAGGACTCCGACGACTCGAACTGCCAGGCGGACCGCTGGTTCTTCGAGACCGGCACCCACGTCATGCACTACCTGCGCGACCAGGTCGGCCTCGGCATCTCCAACGCCGCCACCAGCGACCACCTCGGCTGCGCCCCCTACCGCTGGCGGTCCGACAGCTACCCGCACCGGCCGGCCGGCTACGCCGGCGCCACGGTGCCGGTGGCCGACGCGAGCCTCATCACCGCCGCCTCGACCGCGACCCAGGCGATCACCGACGCCGTCAACGCCGGCGTCACCATGGTCCAGCACCGCGACCACGGCGACGTCGGCGGCTGGTCCGACCCGCCGTTCTACACCAGCCACGTCAACGCCCTGACCAACGGCGAGCGGACGCCGGTGGTGTTCTCCACTAACTGCCTGACCGGCAAGTTCGACGCCGCCTCCGACTGCTTCGCCGAGGCGTTCGTGAAGAAGTACCCGGGCGGCGCGGTCGGCGTCGTCGCCGCCACCGAGATCAGCTACTCCGGCTACAACGACCTGCTCGCCCACGGCACCTGGGACGCCTTCTACGACGCCTACGACCCCGCCGACGGCGGCAACCTCTACCCCCGCTCGTTCCGGCCCGCGGAGGCGACCCTCTACGGCAAGTACTACATGTACCACTGGCAGGGGCCCGGCGGCGAGACCCAGTACCAGTGCGAGATCTTCCACTGGCACGGCGACCCGAGCCTGGACGTCTTCACCGACGTCCCGGTCGCCCCCACGGTCACCCATGACCCCACCCTGCCGGTCGGCTCCAACCTGCTGAGCGTCAGCTGCGACGCCGACGGGGCCATGGTGGCGGTGACCGCGGGCGGCGTCCTCCTCGGCCGCGCGGTGGTCGCCGGCGGCGTCGCCCTGGTCGGCCTCGACCCCGCCCCGGGGCAGCCCACCGAGCTCGACGTCGTGGTGACCGGCCACAACCTGGTGCCCCACGAGGGCAGCGTCCTGGTGATCGTGCCCGAGGGCCCGTGGCTGGTCCACCGCGGCCACCTGCTCGACGACTCGGTCGGCGGCAACGGCGACGGCATCCTCAACCCGGGCGAGGCCGTCACCCTGGCGGTCACGGTCGAGAACGTCGGCGCCGACCTCGGCACCGGTCTCGCCGGGACCCTCGCCTCCAGCGCCCCGAGCTGCTCCGTGACCGACCCTGCGGCCGCCTTCCCGGACCTCGCCGCCGCGGCCCAGGGCCAGTCGCTGGCCGACCACTTCGCCTTCGCCCTGGCCGCCGACGCCCCGCACGGACAGGCCGTGCCCTTCACCCTCGCCTGGGTCGCGGACCCCAGCTACTCCGGCGCCACCTCGTTCGCGGTGCCGGTGTGCGCCCCGCTCGAGATCGCGGGCGTCCAGGTCGGCGGCGTCACCGAGCAGACGGCGGTGGTGACCTGGACCACCAACGTCCCGGCCACGTCCCGCGTCGCCTACGGCCCGTCGGCGCCGCCGGCCACGGTGGTCGAGAGCCCGGCTCTCACCACCAGCCACTCGCTGCGCCTCGAGGGCCTGACCCAGTGCACCGCCTACCTGCTCGAGGTCGGCTCGACCAGCCCCGGCTGCTACCAGGCGACCGACAGCAACGCCGGCCACTACCACCGCTTCACGACCGGCGCCGGCACGCCGCTGGCCACGGCCTCCACCGACACCCCGATTGCCATCCCGGACAGCACCCCGGCCGGCATCTCCTCGACCGTGACCGTCGACTCGCCCTGGCCGGTGACCGACGTCGACGTGCTCCTCAACATCACCCACACCTACGACGGCGACCTCGACATCTCGCTGGTCGGCCCGGGCGGCGCTGCCGTCGACCTGTCGAGCGACAACGGCGGCTCGGGCGAGAACTTCGTCGCCACGGTCTTCGACGACGAGGCGGCGACGCCGATCACCTCGGGCAGCGCCCCCTTCACCGGCTCCTACCGGCCCGAGCAGCCGCTGTCGGTCTTCGACGGCGGCCCGGCGGCCGGCAGCTGGACCCTCAAGGTGGTCGACGACGCCGGCGCGGACGTCGGCACCCTCGACTCCTGGGAGCTGCGCCTGCTCGTGGCCGAGCCCTGCGAGGGGGTCTTCGCCGACGGCTTCGAGGGCGGAGACTGCGGCGCGTGGTCGGTCGAGGCGCCGTGAGCGCCGACCCGCCCCGGGTCAGTCGCCCCGCGCCAGCCACTCCCGCGCCGGGCCGGGCAGGCCGAGCACCTCGAGGTGTCGCTCGAGCTGGGCGAGGACCGCGTCGAGCTCGCCGCCGCGGTCGGGCCAGGCGCTGAGGGTCGAGCGGTAGAGCTCGGCCGCGACCCGGTGGTCGCCGAGCAGCAGCTCGCACTCGGCGCGGGTCGCGCGGTCCCAGAGGCCGTCCACCGCCCCGCCCGTACCCATGCGGGCGATCGCCTCCCCGCGCTCTGCGAGGAGGCGGCGAACCTCGCCCGCGACACGCCGCGCGCGTTCCGTCTCACCGAGCCACAGGGCGGTCGCCGCGGCGTTGACGCCGAGGTAGGAGCTCGAGCCACGGGAGGCCTGCCAGCCGTGGCTGTAGGTCCGGCAGCTCTCGGCCAGCCTCTCCCTGTCCCCGCTCGTCCGCCAGATCCGTTTGTGGGCGCCGGCCAGGATGCCGAGCGTCTCCTCGTCGTTCGGGTCGCGCCTGCGCAGCGGCTCGAGGGTCGCGAGCGCCGCCTCGAGCAGGCGCCTGCGGCTCCCGTCCAGCCTGCTGGCCTGCGCGGCGCGGCTGTCGCACAGCCCGAGGAGCTGGGCGGCGCGGAGGCTGTCCGGGTCGAGGGCGAGGGCGCGCTCGGCCGCCGCGCGCGCCCGCCGGTGCATTCTGCGCGCCAGCAGCCGCTCCGAGGCCAGCGTCAGCAGGGTCGCCGAGCCAACCCGCTCGAGCGCGTCCATCGACCCGACCAGGGACGGCCCGTCCAGCGCGGCGACGAGGCGAGACAGGTCCGGCGGCGCGAGCCGGCCGCCGCTCCCGACCCACAGACAGGGGCGGCGCGGGCCGAGGGGGAAGGCGCAGAAGAACCACTCCAGCCACGCCTCGGTGACCGCCATCCCGACCTCGACCTCGGGAAGCGGGATGACGCGGTGGAGGTGGCGGGCGGCGTTGCCGAGCCGGCGCTGGGCGTGGGCCAGCTCGAGGGTCGTCTCGGGCAGCAGCGCGTACCAGCGGAGCGTCTCGAGGTTCGAGAACACGCTCGGGCTCACCCGCAGGCCGATGGCCGCGACCGCGGCCCCGGCGAGGGCGTCGAGGATCCGGCTCTGGTAGAGGACCGCCGCCTCGAGCGCGCCGCAGCGACGCACGGCCAGCAGGTGGTCGAGGTCGTCGGCCAGGGCGAAGGCTGGGGCCACGCGGCAGGCGGCCACCGCGGGGTCGAGCTCGAGCCGGCGGGTGCGGGACCCGGCCGCCATCACGCGCCGGGGGGCAGGATGCGGTAGCCGAGGAGGACGACCGACTTGAGGACCTGCACCGCCAGCGCCCGGTCGTAGGCCTTCTCGCTCTCGGGCAGCTCCTCGTAGGCGACCAGGCAGGGGTGCAGGCGGAGCGCGTCGTCGCGCTGGGGGCCGAGCCGCCAGCCCTGCTCGAGGCGCAGCGCCGCCCAGGTCTCGTGGGCGTTGCGGGCGAGGAGCTCGACCAGGCCCTGCAGGGCCTCGGGCAGCTCGACCCCGTCCGTGTTCAGCGGCCGTGGCGTGTAGTCGCTCATGCAACCACCCTCGCATCAGCATACCGCGCCGCGTCCGAGCCGTGACGACCTCCTCGAGGGCGAGGTGAAGCGGCGCGGCCACGCCGTGCGACAACGGCCGCGCAGTGGCGACGGCACGAGGCGCGCGCGACGGAGCCGGCCCGCTCCCGCGGGGGGGAGACGATACCCACCCCGCCGCACGGCCGAGCAGGCGCCAGGCTGACGCCAGGGCGCGGTGCAGCCTCCGCGGCGGGGCGCTGACCGGGCTCCCGGGGCGCCGCGGACCCACCGCTCCAGGCCCCCGTCGTTCCGAGCCCGGGGCGACCCACGCCGCCGGGCGCCCGACGCCGATCCCCGACCCGCAACGTCCTCCGAGGAGGCAGCTGATGTCGTCATCGTCTTCTCAGACCTGCTCGCTCCCGACCTCGCTCACCGCGGCCGAGCTGGCCGCCGCGGCGCTCCTCGCCGTCGCCGCCGCGCCCCTGGTGGCCGGCGAGGGCGCGGCCGCGCCCGTAGCCGTGACCGGGCCGTTCGTCGAGAACGCGGGCCAGTGGCCGGCGGAGATCCGCTACGCCGCCGACGTCGCCGACGGCGACGGCGACCTGGTGGTGACCTCGCGCTCGTCCAACGACGCCCCGGCCGGCACCTACGGCCAGCTCATCGCCGGCGTGCCCGAGGCCGAGGCGGTGGGGGTGGGCTCCGACGCGGTCCTGCCGCAGCTGTCCCGGTCCCTGGCCTCCGGCTCCGGTTACCGCACCAACCTGGGGGTGGTCAACGTGACCGGCTCCGCCCTCGCGGTGGAGGTGGGTTTCTTCGACGCCGGCGGCGGGAGCCTCGGCACGGCCACCTACTCGGTCCCGGCCTACGGCTCGATCCAGCGCAACAACGTCTTCCAGGAGGTGACCGGGGAGGAGGTCGACGGGGGCTACGCCGTGGTCAGGACGACCACGCCCGGCGGGCGTTTCCTGGCCTACGCCTCGGTGGTCGACAACCGCTCCGGCGACCCGGTCTACATCCCGGCGAGGTGAGCGGGCGGGCAGCCCCTCAGGACCGTGACGAGGCTCCGCCGGCGTGCCAACCCCCTCCGGCACACCCGAGGACGGGAGCCCCAAGACCATGCTGGGTCATCATGAGAGGCGTCTCTCCTTGACGGGCCGCGGGCCACGATGTACGTTGTACACATGAGGACGATCACCGCCACCGAGGCCAGGAAGAGCTGGTTCCGCCTTCTCGACGCCGCAGTCGACGGGGAGGTCGTGGTCATCGACCGGAACGGCGTCCGCGTCGAGCTGCGGCGGGCAGCCACGGAGGCGGAGGAGGGCTGGGAACCGCCCGACTACGGCCGCGTGCTGCGGGTGGCCGAGGCGGAGAGGGCCGACGAGTGGGGCTGGGAGTGGGATGCGGCCAGCGGCGAGCTTCGCCTCGTCGACCCGGGTGGACCATGAAGGTCCTGCTCGACACGCACTTCCTGGTCTGGATCCTGCTCCGCTCGGACCGGCTCGCACGCAGCGAATGGCTCGGCGAGCTCCGGCCGTGGGGCGTGTCGCCGGTTTCTCTGCTCGAGATCCAGTTCCTGGGCGAGGTGGGACGCCTCGAGGTCGAGACGCGGCAGTTGGTCGCGATGCTCCAGCACGACCGGCGTCTCGTCGTCGACGAGCCGCCGCTGCTCGCCCTGACCGAACGAGCCATCGGCCTGGGATGGACCCGCGACCCGTTCGACCGCCTGCTCGTCGCCCACAGCCTGCTCCGCCGGCTGCCGCTGGTGACCCTCGACCGATGCATCCGCGAGCACCACTCCCTGGTCCTACCCGAGCAGGCGCCGGAGCCCCCGCCAGCTGCAGCGCGGCCGGGCCACGAGGAAGGCAGCCCCACCACCGCACGGCGGTCGCGGCGGCGTTGAGCGCAGGGACGGTCCGCCGGTGCCGATGTCTCCCCGGCCCGGCTGCCGTGCGACGGCGGCCGCGCTCTCCGCCCCCACCCGGGAGGCAGCGCGCCTGCCACCATCCCCACCCCACCTGCGCGTGACGGCCGGCGCCGGTCGCCCCTCAGCCGAAGTTCCAGTCGGCGGGGAGATCGGCGTCGCAGACAGCGCAGCAGGACCAGCCGTCCTTGACGATGTTGCGCTGGCCGCAGGCCGGGCAGCGGCGGAAGACCACCGCGGTGGTGAAGCGGCCCGGGTGCGGCAGGCCGGTGCGGTCGAGGGTCGCGGCCACTGCCGGCCAGCTCTCGGGCTCCGGGCAGAAGCCGGTGGACTGGTTCGACGCCTCGACGACCTCGACCGCGTCCCGCCCCACTGCCTCGCCCGCGGACAGCACCGGGCCGCCTGCCGCGCACGCCACGTGCTCGGAGTGGCGGTCGGCCACCCGCAGGTCGCCGCTCGGGTCGACCACGAAGGTGACGCGGACAACGCCGTCATCGCCCGGCCTCTGCCCGGTCGCAGCCAGCCAGCCGAGCAGGTCCGCCGCAGAGACCACGACCGTCCCCGGCGGGGCGTGGCGGGCCCGGTCCCGGATGGCGTCCGGACCGACGTAGTGATAGAGCCTGCCCGAGCCGCCCATCACAGCCTCGGCTCCGGCAGGCGGGCGACGTAGACCGCGGCGACCGCCTCGGCGTCGGCCAGGCCGACGGCGCGGGCGAACTGGACGACGAAGCCGCGCACGAAGACCCGCGCCGGCAGGCCGTCGAGCTCGTCCCGCTCGAGCTTGTCGAGGGTGGCGGGGTGGATGCGGGTGACCGCCGCCACCTGCGCCAGGGTCAGCCCACGCCGCTGGCGGTGGAAGCGGAGGAACGCGCCCGGGCCGGCGGCCAGCGGCGGGGGCTCCG